>CAZXBZ010000020.1:0-17217 GCA_964639135.1 uncultured Solibacteraceae bacterium
GCTTTCGGTCAGCATCCGCCGGCCCAGTTCCACGTTCGTCCCTTCCATCCGCACCACCACCGGGATCTGGATATTCAGGTCGCGGGCCGCGGCGATCACACCGGTAGCCAGCGTATCGCAGCGCAGAATTCCGCCAAAAATGTTGATGAGCACCGCTTTCACGTTCTTGTCGCTGAGCAGGATCCGGAAAGCGTTCTTGATCTGTTCGGCGTTCGCGCCCCCGCCGACGTCAAGGAAGTTCGCGGGCGAGCCGCCCGCGTACTGGATGATATCCATCGTCGCCATGGCCAGGCCGGCGCCGTTCACCATGCAAGCCACGTTTCCATCGAGCTTTACGTAATTGAGGCCGAACTTCGAAGCCTCCACCTCGAGCGGATCTTCTTCGTTAAGATCGCGAAGTTCGAGGAGGTCCTTGTGGCGGAAGAATGCGTTATCGTCGATACCGATCTTCGCGTCCAGCGCGAACACCGCGCCATCGCTGGTGAGGATGAACGGATTGATCTCGGCGAGATTCGCGTCGATCTCGTCATATGCGCGGGCGAGCGCCAGAATCGCCTTGGCGGCGGCATTCACGCTCGCGGCGGGGATGCCGATGCCAAACGCAAGGTTCCGCGCCTGGTAAGGGCTCATTCCAAGCCCTGGTTCGATCACTTCCCGCAGGATCTTTTCCGGCGTCGCCGCGGCAACTTCCTCGATCTCCATGCCGCCTTCCGAGGAGGCCATGAAAACATTCTTGCCGGTGGCCCGGTCTAGCACGATCCCCAGGTACAGCTCTTTCTCGATGGGAAGCGTCTCCTCCACGAGCACCCGGTGGACATAACGGCCTTCGGGACCCGTCTGGTGAGTCACCAGCGTCATTCCGAGAATTTTCCCGGCGACCGATTCCGTCTCGGCCACGCCGTCCGCGAGCTTCACTCCCCCGCCCTTGCCCCGGCCGCCGGCGTGGATCTGAGCCTTCACCACCACCTTGCCGCCAAGTTCCTTCTGAGCCGCCACCGCCTCTTCCACGGTGAAGGCGACTTTGCTTCTGGGCACAGGTACGCCATACTTAGCCAAGATCGTCTTGGCTTGATACTCGTGAATTTTCATGGGATTTTTGCCTGCCCGCCTGAACGGCGCGTCCGCCGAGGAAACACTGCCGTTCAAGCTGATTTCTCGAGTTACGCTAAACTCAAACTTTCAGTCTAGCATGCCCCTTCTTGGCTTCCTTCATAAAGTTTCGTCCGGAGAAACCCTCTCAAGACAGGAGGCGTTCGCCGCCATGGAGGCTATTCTCTCGGGAGAAACCTCCCCTCCCCTGATCGCCGCTTTTCTCGTTGCATTGCGGACGCGGGGCGAGGATGCGGTTGAACTCGCGGGTTTCGCCGACGCGCTGCGTCAGCACGCCGTTCCGGTACCGCTGGCCCCGGCGGACAGTCCGCTGCTCGATACCTGCGGGACGGGCGGGGACGGCGCGCAAACCTTCAACATTTCAACGATTGCCGCGTTTGTCGCGGCCGGCACGGGCGTCCGCGTGGCCAAGCACGGCAACCGTTCCGTATCGAGCCGCTGCGGCAGTGCCGATGTGCTGGAGCAACTGGGGATCCCCCTGCTGCATTCGCCGGAAGTCGCGGGACGAGCCATCGAGGAGATTGGCATCGCCTTCCTGTTCGCGCCTTCGTTTCACCCCGCGGTGCGGCACGCGATGCCGGTGCGCAAGGAACTGCGCATGCGGACGGTGTTCAACTTCCTGGGCCCGCTTGTGAATCCGGCGAACGCGTCGTGCCAACTGGTAGGCGCTCCGGGGGTGGAAGAAGCGCGCATGATGGCTACCGCGCTCGCGGACTTGCACCAGGGCAGAAGCTACATTGTGCATGGCAGCGACGGATTGGATGAAGTCACCACGACCGGCCCGACGATGATCCTGGAAATTGAGCGGGGCGGTATCCGGGAATGGGAATTCGAACCGGGATCGCTCGGGATACCACTCTCCACGCCGGAAGATCTGCAGGGGGGCGATGCGGCGGAAAACGCGGTGATTGCGCTCGCAGTGCTCCAGGGGGCGCGCGGCCCAAAACGGAATATCGTGCTTTTGAACGCGGCCTTCGCCATTTCGGCGGCCCATCCGAAGCTCACCCTGGCGGCGGCGTTGAAGATGGCGGAAGATTCCATCGATAACGGCGGCGCTCTCGGCCGGCTTGAGAAGCTGCGTGAGTTCATGCGGGCCGCGGCGGCTCAGACGCCAGGGTCCGCATAAACACCGCGCCGGTTACGGAACAGCCACTCGCGGAAATCGAGTGATGCTGTAGGACGTGAGAATCAGTTGAGCCGCCGGGTTCGAGTTCAGCCGCCCGCGAATCTCCACCGGAAAGGTTCCGCTGGGAAGCGGCAGGACGCCGGTCCCCGCCTGCAGCGCCGATACCTGGCCAACGCTCGTCGTGGCGTATTGCCTGGTGCCGCTGCCGATTGCGATGGTGGCCTTGTTCGACGAGGTCAAATCCCCAGCCACGAACTCGCGGGTAAGAATCGGCGTGCCGTTCCAGACAAGCTCCACCTGGTAAGCGTCCGCGGTTCCCGCGCCGAGAGCGAAATCGAATTGGATCTCCAGGCGATCCCCCGCCTGCAACATACTGCTCCCCACAAGGCAGGAACCGAGCGCCGTCATCGCGAGGGCATTCGTGGAGGAGCCAGGCAGCGCGCAGACGACCTGCGGCATCGCGCCCAAACCCGCGGGCGGAGGCGCGCCGCTCCCAAAGATGCGGTAGTAAGCGAGAAGCACATCGCCGGGCTGGGGAAGCGCGGAGAGGTCGAACGTGAGGATTGCTCCCGAGAGCGTGTAATCCAGCCCGTGCTTTTGCAGCACGCCATTGCGGTAGAGTTGAAGGCTTTCCGGCGGACCTGGCGCCGTGGAGAGCGTGAAGATCTGGTTCACCCCGCTGGTCACGCCCAAAGGCACTTCGCCATCCACGCGGTAGCCGTCCGAATCGCCGCCACACGGCGCCGCGGTGCCGTCCACGCGCACGCAATCGGCGGGCGACCCGGCAATGGCCTCGAGCGCGCCCTCGGGGTTCACATAAACGGTGCGTGACGGCAGATAGTTCGGCCCCTTCACCGGCCGGTCGGCCAAATCCGCCGGAAGATCCTGGACATCCGCCTGCGCCAGAGGCAGGCTGACTCCGGGGCCGGATCCGCCGTCTTGAGCCGGATCCGGCGGAGAAACCAGGCGCACTCCGGAAACGCCGACCGGCGAGGCGGACGCCGGGACATCCCAATACTCGACAAACTGCACGCGGCCATTGCGGAAATACCGCACCCGGTAATAGGCCGTGTAACCGGCGTTTTTCGTGGGCGCGAGTTCCACGTCGAGGACGCCCTCAATCACTCGGACAAGCCTCGAATAGGGCGCCACGGGCGCCTTCGGGGTTACAAAGCTTTGCCATTCGATTTGCACATAGCCGTCGAACTTCTCACCGTTTGCCAGGTAGATCGTATCGGATACGCGCGTTGTCGATAGCTGGCCGCTGAGCACGAGACCGGCCGCCATCGATAAGAGAAAGATCTGGAGCCAGCGCCGGCCAGATAGCAATCGCATGGGATATTCTCCTCGAAAATACGAACGCCCGGCCAACGCTTTAGTGGCCAGGCGCGCGAATCGTTCCAATTTCAACTTGAATATAGCGGCGGGGCGCGGTCCGGCGAACGTCGCTCCCGTGCGAATCCGCGCCAAGTCACAGCAACTAAGGCACTTTCTCCGGAAAGAAATTCCGTGAACGTCTCTGGTAACAAGGAATGCTTCGACGCGCGCGAAGCTATCGCACGGGACGAAAATCGAGCAGATCGAGGCTGAAAGTCACCCGCATCCGGCGCGGCGGCTCCGCCTGAAGCGGACGGTAAATCATGAGCCGGATATCTCCCACCTGTTCCGCGCCAAGCTCCACCGCCGTTCGAATCCGCGACTGCGACTCCAGGCGAAAGTGGCTCTCGAATTCCGAAACGGTTCGTCCCACACGATCTCTGCCGGGGCCGCGAATCTCGGCCAGATCGTCCGGCGCGGGAACCGCGACAAGCAGCCTTCCGTCTTTCGCGAGCACCCGGTTGAACTCGGCGGGATTCCTCCTCGCGGTAATACTCATTACCCGGGAGAAAGCGCCCGCGGGGAAAGGCAGAAAACGGTCGGCGTTCCCCACCAGCCATTCCAAGCCTGGGTACCGGCGCACCGCCGCTTCAATGGCCGGCCGGCTGATGTCCACTCCGTACGCCGCGCAGCCCGTACGCACCGCCAGATTGCCGAGATAGAATCCATCGCCGCAGCCGGCATCCAGCACGGAATCCGCCTCCGACGCGGAGATGCTATCCGCTATGGCCTCGAACAGCGGGGCGGTGGCTCCCGATTCGTGAAGCCGTCTCCGGGCCGCCACCACGGCCTTCGAATCTCCTGGGGAATGGCTCCTTCGATCCTGGGGCTGCAACAGGTTCACATAGCCGCTTCGCGCCAGATCGAACGAATGTCCGCGGCCGCAGACAAGGCGTCTCTCCTCGCGGACGAGCGGCTCACCGCAATCGCGGACGGTGCAAAGCAGCATCCCGATGAGTGTAGCCAACCATCACGCACGGCGTCGAGGCCCGCGTGCCGCGTACTTTTCCGCAAGGGACGCTACCATAAAGAAAGATCGTCCATCCGCATGAAAGAATTCGTCGACCAGATGGTCGAGTGGGGGCCACTCGGCGTTTTTTTCCTCTCCCTGATCGATTCCGCCGGCATTCCACTCCCAAGCTTCGTGGACGCCTACCTCGTGACCGTCGTCATGCGCCACCCGCCCTCCGCGCTGCCAACCATGCTGGCGGCGATCGGCGGATCGCTGATCGGTAACGTGATTCTCTACCGGATCGCAAGAAAGGGCGGCCAGCTCTACCTCGACAAACTGACAAAGACCGGACGGGGGCAGAAATTCCGGCAATGGTTTGCAAAGTACGGCCTGGCGACCATCTTCATTCCGGCGGTTTCCATCATCCCGATGCCCTTGAAGTTCTTCGCCGTGAGCGCCGCCGTATTCCAAGTGCCCCTGCTGCGCGTGCTAGCGGTTATCGGCCTTGCCCGCGCTATCCGCTATGGCGCCGTCGCCTGGCTGGCCGCCAGTTATGGAACGCAAACGCTCGGCTTCATCAATCAGCACAAGCTTGCGTTCGCCCTCGGAGCGCTGGCCCTCGGAGCGGCATTTTACTTCGGGTCGAAACTGCTCTTCAAGACGCCTCCGAGCGCTTCCGCCGAAGGCCAGAATGCCTAGCCCAAAAATTTCACGGCGGGCACGGAATTCGTAGGACCCCGAGTAGTGGATTGAGAGAAAAATGCACCCTCCATTGTGAGTTTGTGAGCTTTCATAACAGAAAGCATGGATAACTCGTAAGCTGCTGATTGCAAATTAGTTATTGAAATTACTATCCCATCTTCAAGCACTAACCGCATACCGATGCCAGCGGAAAAATCCCCGCGATTCCGGTTGAGCGTCTTACCAGCCAAGGAAGCGCGCGAAACGGGCACTCTCGCCACTTCGCGACGCGGAGACGCCGCAAAGGGCAGCTCCAATAGGCGCACCCCTCCGGCCCTTGCCCCGCCTCCCGCGCGGCCAGCCCGTGAGGCGGCAGGAGCAAAGCAGGCCGGCATCCGCCTGCTGGCCGCCACTCGGTGATAGCGTGGATATGGATCCGCAAAGCGAGAGCCTCGTCTGAATAGTGCTTGACCGGGCATCCCGCGGCGTCGCATCCGCTTCACCTGGAGGATCATGATGACCCGCAAGGATTCCCGCCGCTCGTTCGTGAAGCACTCGGCCTTGACGTTTGCGGCACTCCCGCTGCTGACGGCATGCAGGCAATCGGCCACGGTGCAAACCCAGAATCCGCGTGATGTCCGCATTGACGAGGTGCGGTTCGGCTACGAGGATCACCGCTACCGTTTTCCGCACGTCTTCGGCGGTTTCACCACGGATAAGACGACGCTGCTGAACGTCCATTGCCGGGTGTCGGATCGCCAGGGCCGCTCCGCCGAGGGTTTCGGCTCCATGACGCTCGGCAACGTCTGGAGTTGGAAAACCCAGCGCTACGGTTACGAAGAAACGCTCGCCGCCATGAAATCCCTCGCCTCCCGCGCACAGGCACTCATGGCGGATTGCCGTGAATACGGCCACCCGATCGAACTCAACGCCCTGCTCGAACCCGCCTGGCTGAAGGCGGCCTCGGAGCTGACCAAGGATCTGAAGATCGAGGAAGAGATTCCGAAACTCTGCACGCTGGTGACGACAAGCCCGTTCGACGCGGCGCTGCACGATGCTTACGGCAAACTGCACGGGCGCAGCGCTTGGGCCTGCTATGGGCCAGACTTCATGAATCGCGACCTCTCCGCCTATCTCGGCTCGGAGTTCAGCGGACAGTACCCGGATCGCTACGTGAACGCCACTCCCAAGGACCGGATGCCGATCTTCCACAACGTGGGCCTGGGAGATCCGGTTCAGCCAGGGGAATTAACACATCCGCTCAATGACGGATTGCCCGAACTGCTCGGCGATTGGATCCGCGCCGACGGCATCACGCACGTCAAGGTGAAGCTGCGCGGCGGAGATGAACAGTGGGATCTCGATCGCATCCTTCATGTGGACGAGGTGGCTTCCGCCGCCTGGAAAAGCGAGCCGGATAAACAGCTTCACTATTCCCTCGATTTCAACGAACAGGCCGGCTCCTCGGAGTACGTAATCCACTTCCTGAACCGGCTAAAAGAGCGCAACGCGGCGGCGTTTGAACGGGTACAGTACATCGAGCAACCCACCAGCCGTTACATGGTGCGCGACGAGGCAAGCGACATGCGCGAGGCGGCAAAGTTGCGCCCCGTGGTCATCGACGAAGCGCTGACCGATGTCGAGAGCCTTCGCCTGGCGCGCGAACTGGGCTACACCGGCTGCGCGCTCAAGGCGTGCAAGGGCCAATCCCACACCGTGGTGATCGCATCCATGGCGCGGGCTGGCAAGATGTTCCTCTCCGTGCAGGACCTCACCTGTCCCGGCGCATCGTTTATCCATTCGGCGGCCATCGCCGCGCATGTCCCCGGCGTCGCGGCCATCGAAGCCAACGGCCGGCAGTACGTCCCCTCGGCCAATCAAGGCTGGAGCGAACGCTTCCCGGAATTATTCCGAGTGGTCAACGGCGAGATCCGGACCGGCGAGATCACCGGACCCGGCCTTGGAGCCGTACCGGCGGCCGTCTAACCCTCGGGGCGAAGCGGCATCGCGAGCCCGGCGTGTTTTCCAGCCACAACACTAAACCTTTCGGACCGGGAATCCGATGAGAGGACTAGCGAGGGCATGGAAGCAACTCATGGCGTCAGATGTGCTGATTGTGGACGATTCGGCGGCGATTCGGAAGATTTTGGCCCGGGTGCTGCAACAAACCGAGGTCGTCACGGGCAAGATCTTCGAGGCGGGCGACGGAGTGCAGGCACTCGATGTCCTTCGTGAAAATCCGGTGGCGCTGGTGCTTTCCGACATCAACATGCCGAATATGGACGGGTTGGAGTTTCTGAAAGCGTTCCGCGCCAACACGGCTTGGAACACTATCCCGGTGGTGATGATCACCACCGAAGGCAGCCAGGCCAAGGTGATGGAAGCCGTGCAGGCCGGCGCCTCGGGTTATGTGCGCAAACCCTTCACCGCCGATCAGATTAAAGAGAAGCTGCTCACATTGATGAGCTGAGCGATCGCCGCGCCAACCGTCCTCACCCGCGAGGGACCTCACTGGGAGAGAGCTATAGAATGTTGCCGTTTTCTCACGATGATATTGTTCAACTGGTCCGGGGAACCACGCAGTCCCTGTTTGAAACCATGCTGAGCGGCGAACTGGCGCAACAGCCGGATTACCGGACAAGCAAGGTGGAAGAGCACGACGAAAGCGTCTTCTGCCTGATTGGTTTTACCGGGGATTACGTGGGCAGCGGCAGCCTGCACTGTTCGGGCGAGTGCGCCATCCGGCTGGCATCGTCTCTGTTGATGACTGAATTCACGGCCGTGGACGAGGATGTGCTGGACGCGGTCGCCGAGATCACGAACATGATCGTGGGCAACTTCAAGACATCGCTCGAAGAGAAGGTCGGCGTCGTGGGAATCAGCACCCCCACGGTGATTTTCGGCCGGCACTACGCTGCGCGAAACGTGGGAGCGTCCGAATGGACGGTGGTTCCGTTTACCATGGACGGCCTCCCGTTCGACGTGCGAATCCGCCTGGAGAAAAATAAGGAGATCCAGCGGCTCCTCGACCGTTATTCGATCAAGCAAGCCGGCTAGTCCCCGGCCATGATGGCTCATGGGGAAGACTCTTCTCCCCCTCCCCGCGGGCGGACGGGAAGCCGTCGCGCACCATGGGGTTATCGTGTCGCCTGAGAAGGCCGGCGAACCCTAAGGCAACGGCGGAGTTTGCAGCCCGGCCCAGTTGTTCACCAGCGTCAAAACGACGGACGGTAAGACTCCGAGCAGCAGCGTGCCAGCGCCGCAGATGCCCAGAACCGTCTTGACTTCGGCGCTGAGCGGCGGCATCTCCGAGGAACCTTCCCCAGGTTCATTCATGTACATCAGCACGACGACACGCAGGTAATAATAGGCGCCGAGCGCGCTATTTACCATGCCCAACACCGCAAGCCAGTAGAGCTGCGAATCGATCGCGGCCTTGAAGACGTAAAATTTTCCGAAGAAGCCGCCTGTAAGCGGAACGCCCACAAGCGAAAACAGGAAGAACGATAAGACCGCGGCCACCAGCGGATGTTTGATCGCCAAGCCAGCGTAATCCTTGATCTCTACCTTGGTCTCTCCCTTGCGCGCGAAGTGAGACACCACCGTAAAGGCTCCCACGTTCATGAACGCGTAGGATGTGAGGTAGAACATCACCGCCGCGACGCCGATTTCCGAGTGAGCGGTTACCGCAACCATCACGTACCCGGCATGGGCAACGCTGCTGTAAGCGAGCATTCGCTTGATATTTCTCTGCACAAGCGCCGCGAAGTTGCCCACGAACATGGTGACCACCGCGACCGACCAGATCATCGGCTCCCATTGTTCGCTGAACGGAATGAACGTGGTGAAGAATACCCGCAGGAGGACGGCGAACGCGGCTGCTTTGGGAGCGGCCGAGAAGAAGGCGGCAACCGGAGTGGGCGCTCCCTGGTAGACATCGGGCGTCCAGGTATGGAAGGGAACCGCGCTGACCTTGAAGGCAAACCCCGCGAACATGAGCGCCGCGGAAAGCAGCACCACGCCGGCGGGGGTGGCGAGGTCGCCATTCATCAGCGCGTGCTGGATATCGGATAGGTTCGTGGAGCCGGTGGCCCCGTACACTAATGCGACCCCGTAGAGGAAGAACGCGGTCGCGAACGACCCCAGCAGGAAGTACTTGATGGCCGCTTCGTTATTGCGCTTATCGGTGCGCAGATACCCCGCGAGCACGTAGGACGAAATCGAGGAGATTTCAAGCCCGATAAAGAGCATCACGAGTTCATTGGCGCTCACCATCAGGCACTGGCCCGCCACCGAGAACAGAAGCAAAGCGTAGAATTCTCCGCCTTCCGCCTTTTCCCGTTCGAGATATGGACGGGCGAGAAGGACGGTAAGCAGCCCCACCAGGATCACTAGCAAGCGGAAGAACGTGGCAAAGCCGTCGATCATCAGCATGCCGCCGAATGCGGGGCCGGGGTCCGCGAACGAAATCAGCGACAGCGGAAGCGCCACCGCCATCGCCAGGATGCCGAAGGCGGCAAGAAACGATTTGCGCCCCGGCGGCGTTAGCGGATCGAGCGCCATGATGAGGGCGCCCATGATCACAAGGACCATCTCCGGGAGGATTCTCGTCAGATCCGCGGTTGTTGGAAGAAATTCAACGGGCACCCAACACCTCCGCGGCGGGACTCGCCGGCAGGGCATTCACGGGAACAATGGAAGCCGGTATGGGAACCGGCGCTATCCGATGCACTTGCATTTCGATCTGGGAATTTACCCGGTTCAGGACACCCGAGGTAGCCACGGAAATCGACGGCATGAAGGACTGGCTGTAGGCGCCAAGCCAGAACAGCACGGCGATCATGGGCAGCATGGCCGCCCATTCCCTGGGCTGCAAATCGGGGATCCGCCGGTTCGGATCGGTCTGTCTTTCACCGTAGAAGACTCGCGAAAAGAGCCACAGCATATAGCAGGCCGAAAGGACGAGCGAACTCGCCGCCAGCACGCCCAAGACAAAGTTCGCCTCGACGACGCCCTGCAGCGAGAGAAACTCCCCGACGAAATTCGCCGTGAGCGGCAAGCCGACGCTCGCGAGGACGAAAAGCATGAGCACGGCGGCAAGCGCGGGCGTGGAGTGTACGAGGCCGCCCCAATCCTTGATCTCGAGCGTGTCTTTGCGATCCGTCAGAAAGCCGACAAAGATGAAGAGCGCACCGGTGGAAATCGCGTGCGCCATCATCAGATAAACCGCGCCATCAAGGCCCTGCTGCGTGAGGGAGAAGATACCGGCCACCATGACTCCCATGTGGCTCACCGAGGAATAGGCCACCAGCTTCTTCATATTCGGCTGCGCCAGCGAGAGCAGCGCTCCGTAAATGATGCCCACTACGCTGATGCCGAGCAGCAGCGGGGCGTATTCGCGCGCCGCGTTGGGAAACAGCGGAAGACAGAAGCGAATCATGCTGTAGGTGCCGACCTTCAGCATGAGCGACGCCAGGTCGACGCTGCCGGCGGTGGGTGCGTCCACGTGAGCGTCGGGCAGCCAGGTATGAACCGGGAAGAGCGGCGTCTTCACCGCGAACGCGATGAAGAATGCCCAGAACAGCAGCGATTCCTGGAGGCCCGTGAGACCGAGTGCGCCGGTCGACAGCCGGCCCAGGATCACCTCGTAGTCAAAGGTCCCGGTCTGGCTGGCCAGATAAAGAATCGCGATAAGCATCATCGCGGAGCCAGTGAGAGTGTACAGAAAGAATTTGACCGCGGAGTAAATTCGCCGGCCGTGGCCCCAGATACCGATCAGGAAATAGAGCGGAAGCAGCGTCAGTTCCCAGAAAACGTAAAACTGGAAAAGATCGATCGAGACGAAGACGCCGATCAGGAAAAATTCGAGCAGCAGCAGGCAGGCATGAAACTCCTTAAGGCGGAAATCCACGCCCTTCCAAGAGATCATGATCGCGATGGGGGTGATGAACGCGGTCAGCACCACAAGCCAGAGGCTCAGTCCATCGATGCCCACCTTGTACTGGATATTTAATCCATCAATCCACTGGTACTGATTGACAAACTGGTAACCGGCGTAGGAAGAATCGAAGCCGGTGACGAGGCCAAGTGAAATCAGAAAGACGGCTATCGCGGCAATCGTTGAGAAAACGCGGACCGTTTTCTCCATCTCGCGCGGGATGAACAGAACCAGCAGGACAAAGACAGCCGGCAGAAAAAGAACGACATCGAGAAGCGTAATCATCGTATGCCTCCCGTTATGCTGACGATCAGCATGATAACCACACTCCCAATGACAACCCAGGATGCGTAGGTGCGGATGGATCCGGTTTGCCAGGATCTCAACACGCGGCCGACTGCCTGCGCGCCGCCGGCGACGCCGTTGACGGCTCCATCCACAATCACGCGATCCATCGCCCAGAACACTTCTCTCGACGACCAGAGCACGGGGCGAATCACTAGGAAGTCGTATATCTCATCGACATAGAACTTATTCAAAACCCACCGGTAAAGAGCACCCAGACCGTTCGCGAGACTCTCCGGAATCCCCGGCTTCAAGATATAGAAAACATAGGCAAGGCAGATCCCGAACAATCCCGTGCCAAGCGCGATATAGACGAGCGTCACATCGTGGCCGCCCTCGGCGAGTGGGAACAGGGGCGACAGGAAGCGGGGCACGTTCCAAAATCCGCCAACAGTGGCGAGCACGGCCAAACCGACCAGCGGCATGGTCATCGAAGGCGGCGATTCGTGGGGATGCGCATTTCCGCGGTATTCCCCGAAGAAGGTGACGAACAGCGCGCGGAAGACATAAAAAGCCGTCAGCCCCGCCGTTGCCGTCGCTACCCAGTACATCCATGGTGCGTGGTGGTGCGCCGCGAGGAGAATTTCATCCTTGCTGAAAAATCCGGAGAAGGGGTAAACGCCGGAGATGGCGACGCCCGCGATCATGAGCGTAACAAACGTAATGGGCGTCTTCTTTCGCAAGCCGCCCATTTTCCAGATATCCTGTTCACCGCTCACGGCGTGGATCACGCTGCCCGCTCCAAGAAAGAGCAGCGCCTTGAAAAAAGCGTGGGTCATCACGTGAAAGATGCCCGCCGAATAGGCGCCCACGCCAACGGCCAGAAACATGTAGCCAAGCTGGGAGACGGTGGAGTAGGCGAAAACTTTCTTGATGTCGTTCTGCGCGAGGCCGATGATGGCCGCCATCACGGCGGTCGCCAATCCGACCAGCGCCACGATCTCAAGCACCATCGGCGTAAGGGAGTAGAGCGCGGAGGTGCGCGCGACCATGTAAACGCCCGCGGTCACCATCGTGGCCGCGTGAATGAGGGCGGAAACCGGCGTGGGTCCGGCCATCGCGTCCGGCAGCCAGACATAGAGCGGAATCTGTGCGCTCTTGCCGGTGGCGCCGATGAACAGCAACAGCGTAATCAGGCTCAATACGCCGAAACCAGCTTCCGGCGGAAGCATTGCGACTCTGTCTGAAATGCTGGCGAAATCGAACGTGCCGAACTCCAGGAAGACAAGGAAGATAGCGACGATAAAGGCCATGTCCCCGATGCGGTTGACGATGAACGCCTTATTTCCCGCGACGACCGCGTAATCCCGGTCATAATAAAAGCCGATCAGCAGGTAACTGCAGAGGCCCACTCCCTCCCAGCCCACGAAGAGCACGGGCAGGTTCGCGCCCAGTACAAGCGTGAGCATGAAAAACATGAACAGATTCATGTAGGAGAAGAAGCGCGCATAACTTCCCTCGTGTTCCATGTATCCGGTGGCGTAGATATGGATGAGCAATCCCACGCCGCTGACAACCAGCAGCATGACGGCGGCAAGGCGGTCCAGCACAAAATCCACGCCAATCCGCAGATCTCCGGATTGGATCCACGTGTAAGTTCGCTCGGCGTACGCGCCATCAAGCGGCCACAGCGCGCTGATTGCCTGGAGGACCAGCGCGAAGGAAATCGCCACCGAGCCAACCGCCACGAAGTTGACAAAACGTCTTGGAGCGCGATGCCCGAAGACGCCGTTGATGACGAATCCGATCAGTGGGACCAGTGGGATTAGCCAAAGTTGCATAGTGATTAGTTCTTCAACGTATTGATCTGGTCAATCTGGAGAGTTCCGCGGTTCTTATAAACCGTCAGAATGATCGCCAGGCCCACCGCCGCTTCAGCCGCCGCCACCACCATCACAAAGAACGTGAAGATTTGGCCGTCCGTCTGACGCCACATATAAGAAAACGCAATGAACGAGAGATTGATGGCGTTCAGCATGAGCTCAATGCACATGAACACCGTGATGATGTTGCGGCGGATCAGAAAACCCGAGGCGCCGATCATGAACAAGACCGCGCTCAGGATGAGATACCAGGAGACGGGCACGCCGGAATTCGCGAGAAGATCCATCAATCCATCTCCTTCAGAGCCAGCACCACCGCGCCGGCGATGGCCACCAGAATCAGCACGGAGGTTGCCTCGAACGGCAGAACATACTTGGTGAACAGCAGGATTCCGATGTCACCCGCACCCCCGCCGGTAAACGCTCCGAACACGACATTTTGCGTGGGGGGCGACACCTGCACAAGCACCACCGCCATCAGGCCGGCCATGACGAACAGGAGCGGCAGCCCTAGCAAGCGCCCGAGGTTCTCCATCTTTCCGGGCTCTTCCGCCTGGGCGTTGATCAGCATAATCACAATGGTGAAGAGCACCATGATCGCGCCCGCGTAAACGATGATCTGCGCGGCCGCGATGAACTCCGCGCCCAGCAATAGATACAGGCCGGCGAGCGAAACCATCACGCCGATCAGCGAGATGGCGCTCGAAATCGGATGCGATTGCAGCACCAGGCTGATCGCGCAGCCCACCGCCACGAACGCCAGCAGGGAAAACAGAATCAGATCCATATCAGCTCACCACCGCCACCAAGCCGCTGGTAATGATCAGGTTGATCAGTGCCGCGGGAAAGAGCACCTTCCACGCGAACGCCATCAACTGGTCATAGCGAAACCGGGGCAGAGTTCCACGCACCCAAATAAACAGGAAGATCAGCAACCCCGCCTTCATGACAAACCAGAAAACGGGCAGCAGGTAGGGCCAAAGAAACGGGATCGAAAAGACTCCGGCGATCAGAAGAAAGACCACGCCGAACGCGGGAAAAGAGAGCTTATCCCTCCAGCGCCGCGCCTGTGCGCCGTGAAAAAACAGCATGATCGCGCCAAACAGAAAGAGAATGGCGGGAACAAGGTTAGAGCCGTATTCAACGGGGAAAAGCGGGTTGTAACCGCCCAGGAACAGGACGGTTCCCAACGAACATATCGTCACGATAGCCGCGTATTCGGCAAGAAAAAAGCCGGCGAATTTCATACTGCTGTATTCGGTATGAAAGCCGGCGATCAACTCGTTTTCCGCCTCGGGCATGTCGAACGGCAACCGGTTGGTTTCCGCGAACGCCGCGACCACGAAGATCGCGAAACTTATCGCCTGCGGCCAGGGCATCTGGAAGATGCTCCAGCGGGGGAGAAATCCGAAGTAAAAACCGCTCTGCGCTTGCGTGATCTCCTGCAGGCTCAAGGTATTGGCCATGAGAAGCGGCGTCGCCACCGCGATGCCGAGCGCGAGTTCGTAACTCACCATCTGCGCGGCGCTGCGCATGGAGCCGAGAAGCGAATACTTGTTATTCGACGCCCAGCCACCGAGCACGATGCCGTAAACGCTAATCGAGGAGATCGCTAAAATCACCACCACTCCCACCGAGAGGTCCGTCAGTTGAAGCAGAGTCGGTATGCCGAAAATCTCGACTTCGGGTCCGAATGGGAGAAGCGCGACCGGTATAAACGCTAAAAATACGGCCAGAAAAGGAGCCCCGATGTAAAGAAACTTGTTCACATGGGGCGGAATGACGTCTTCCTTGGTAATCAGCTTGATGACGTCGGCGAGCGGCTGCAGCAAACCGTTTGGCCCCACGCGGTACGGTCCGGGGCGTTGCTGTATATGCGCGATCAGTTTTCTTTCCAGCAATTGCAGATAGGCCAGCGTGGTCATCAGGATGAACACAATGATCGCGGCCTTGATGATCGTCAGTAAAAAAAAGTCCATCGGTGATCCAGTGAGCCTGCCCGGAGCGCGCGCGGCCGGCCGCCTAAATGTGCGTTAACTCCCGGAGGACACGCTCTTCGTAGAGCTTTCCGGGTCCTTCCATCAGACTGTTCAGCTTTTCCGAATACTTGCCTAGCGTTCCCGAAGTGTACAAAGTATCCTCGGCCGAGCGAATCAGCGAAGGATCGCTCTCGACCGGGATACGATGCTCTGGCGGCAGCGTCCGCGCGGCTCCACCCGTAACAACAACAGGCAAAGGGATATTATACCCAGGGACCGTCCGCATCAACTCCGCCATCACTTTATCGGCGACCCAGGGGCCCATTGTCTGGGCCGCGCCCATCTCTTTCGCCAGAAAACCGATGATATCGAGATCCGCTTTCGTGCCCATCGTTTGCACGGCGCGCTTCAACTGCTGCACTTCCCCACTGCCGTTGGTTACCGTGCCGTTTTTCTCATAAAGCGAGGCGGATGGAAACACCACATCCGCCCGGCGCGCCGTTTCCGTCAGAAACAGATCCTGAACAATCACGAAGGCGTCCTTGGCGGCGAGTGAAGATTCGGCCAGCGGGTCCTCGCCCACGCACCAGAGCACCGCGAGATCCGGCGCCGCCAGCATCTCGGGCAGAGTCATGCCCTCCGGCATCCCCGCATCCTTCGCCGGGCGATAGCCGGGCAGCAGCTCGGGCATCAAGCCCATATCCATCGCGCCGCGGGAATTCACGTTATCCACCAGGCACAGATACTTCACCGGGATTCCGAGGCTGTCCCCGAACCGCACCAGTTCCCGCACCTTCTCGCCCTTTACGACATCGCCAAACACAATGACGAGTTCCGGCTCGGAAGCCAATTTGTCGCGAAGGGTCTCAAGACCCTCCATCTCGCGGCCCGCTTCCACCTGGACGCGCGCCACGGTGTGCTGGTCTTCACGCACCGGCCCGCGCGTAATGGTGTAAGTGTGCGCCTGATGATGACGCCAGTTGGCCCGGATCTGCCAGGCAACGAGCGGGTGCTGCTGGGCCAGGTCGCTGCCAATCACCAGCACCGCCTTGGCGGTGTAGAGATCCTCGGTCGTCGCCAGTGCTCCCTCGCGGCCCGCAACCATATCGAGGAGCGTCACCACATCGCCAGTCCGGCGGTGGTCGATGCTGTTCGTGCCGAGAACCTCGCGCGCGAATTTCTGCAGGTAGTAATTTTCCTCGTTCGTGGTGCGCGTCGAACCCACGACGCCGATCTTCCCGCCGGATTCCTTGACGTGCTTCAGCTTGCCCGCGGAGAAACGCAGCGCGTCGGCCCACGACGCGGGACGCAGTTCTCCGTGGCTGCGGATCATCGGCGTGGTAAGGCGCTCCTCGCCCTGGTTGAAATCGTAGGCGTAGCGGCCCTTGACGCACAGGAATTCGCCGTTGATCCCGGAGCGGTCCCGGTTATTCCCTCGCAGAATCTTATCGTTGCGCACGCCAAGCGTGGTCTTGCAGCCATCCGCGCAGTGGGTGCAGATCGTGCCCACGTGGTTCATCTCCCACGGGCGCGCCTGGTAACGGTAGGAATCGCTCGTCAGCGCGCCCACCGGACAGACATCGATGCACAATCCGCACTCGTCGCAGTTGAGATGGTCCGAGCCGTTCGGCACGATCTCTTCGGTCACCGTGCGGTAACCAACGCCCAGCGCATGGGCGCCCAGCCCCTCGCCGCACACCTTGACGCAGCGGTAGCACTTGATACACCGCGCCGGATCGTAATAGACCACGGGGGACCATTGCTGTTCCTCGTGATGATGTTTCATCTCGACGAAACGCCCCTCGCCCGCGCCGTAGCGCATGGTCATATCCTGCAGTTCGCACTCGCCGCCCTTGTCGCAGACCGGGCAATCCATCGGGTGATTG
>CAZXBZ010000021.1:0-17188 GCA_964639135.1 uncultured Solibacteraceae bacterium
ACCCCAAAATCGGCCACCACCCCATCCACTCCATCCACACCCGCTTCCCGAAGCGCTTCGGGAAGCGTTGAAAAATCGCCCTGATGGAACCGCATGCGGTCCATCCATTCCACGCAATTCTCACGAGCCATCGCGAGGGATACGGCATCCCGATCGTTCGCGATCACCAGACCCCCGCTCAGCCCTGCCGCGATCGCTCCGCTATGACCGCCCATGCCCGCCGTTGCATCCAGATAAACTCCCTCGGGCCGAATCGCCAGATATTCGAGAACCTCCGGGAGCATCACCGGGTAGTGCATGGCGTTATATAAACTGCTTGGCTTTGAGCTGCCTCATCGCCGCGGCGCGGCGCTCCACCGCTTCGGCTACCTTCCTCTCAAATACGGATTCCCGCATCACGTCAATGCGGCCCTTATAACAATTGGCCCGCAAGGGCTCGCTCATCAGATGGAGCTCTTCACGCAGCTTCGCCGGCACAAGGATTCTTCCCTGGCCATCCAATTCCGTCGTTCCGCCTTTCGCGTTCGCCAGAAAATTAACGGTTTCCGCGGCGTAGGGATCGTCGAACGCTTCCTGCATGACAGCCATATTGTGCTGCCACACCTCCGCGGGGTAGATCGTAAGCACGCTCTCCTCGATCTCGGTTACATACAGGCGGGCGTCCGCCTGCGACTGGAGGAACTTCTGGAGCGCGGCCGAGAGCTTGAGCCGTCCCTTATCGTCGATGCTCGCGTTCGAGCTACCGAAGGGGGCGGCGTTAATTTTCTCCTCAGAAAGCCGCGGCACTTTCGCTCCACTTTCGCGCCATTTTTGATCCACTTGCGGATCTTTTACAGAATATCCAGGACCGCCGCACAAAGCAATGATGAATCGGAGAGGAATTGTCTTTTTTTGACGGCCGGGTGTACTTTGTTCGGTTTGGAGGGATTCCCGGCCGGTAATTCTACTGAATGATGAGCTTTAATTCAGCTAAGACGTTAGAAACATCTTACGATACAACTTGATTACATTACAAAAAAACGAGAAAAGTCAGCGCAGGCCCTCGAAACGATCAGTGCGCGGCGGGTTGCCGCGCACCAGCAGCGGGCGCAAGTATCGGAGTTCGAATACCGCGGCTCTTGCGCGGAATCCGCGTCGTCTGGAGGGGGCGAGGAGGCCAGCGTGGGAAGCACCACTCCTCCGGTGATCAACCGGGCCTTACGATTGAAGGTAAGGTAGCTGATGGCCCACTGGATAAAGACCAGCAAGCGGTTCTGGAAGCCCACGAGGTACATCAGGTGGACGAAAAGCCAGATCAGCCATGCCAGCGGACCCTGGAAGTGCAATTTGCCGAAATCGGCTACCGCCTTGTTGCGCCCGATCGTTGCCAGGCTACCCTTGTTCCAGTAGTGGAAGGGCCGCGGTCGCCGGTTCTGAATCCGCTCCCGGATCGCGTAGGCCGCGTAACGCCCCATTTGCATCGCGGCCGGCGCGACTCCAGGCACCATGGAGCCATCGGGCTTGCGGCTGTGCGCCAAATCCCCCACGACCAGGACTTCCGGATGGCCTGGCACGGAGCAAAATTCGTCCACCAGCACGCGTCCCGCGCGATCGAGTTCCGCGCCCGCCCGCGCGGCCAAAATCGTGCCGAGTGGTGACGCTTTCACCCCCGCGGCCCACAGCACCGTGTGGCACGGAATGAATTCCGGCCCGCGGGGCCCTTCGACACTCAGCCCTTGTTCGGAAATATTCACAACTTTGACGCGGGTGCGGGGTTGCACCCCAAGATGGATGAGCGCCTTGTATGCCATCCGCGAAAGCTCGGGCGGGTAAGCGGGCAGGACCCGCTCCGCTCCTTCAAAAAGCAGGATCCTGGCACGCCGGCTCTCGATGCGCCGGAAATCCTTCCGCAGCGTATCCCGCGCGATTTCACCCAGCGCGCCCGCCAGTTCAACCCCCGTGGGCCCCGCCCCGATGACGGCGAACGTGAGCCAGGCCACCTGATCTTCCAGGGCTTTCTCGCGCTCCGCGGTCTCAAAGGCCAGCAGAATCCGCTTGCGGATTTCAGTCGCTTCCTCGATCGTTTTCAAGCTTGGCGCATGAGGTTCCCATTGGTCGTTCCCGAAATACTGCCCTCCGGCTCCGGTGGCGACGACAAGCGTGTCGTACGGGACGGACCCGTGCTCCAGAATCACTTCGCGCCGCTCTATGTCAATGTCATGAACTTCCGCCAGGAGCACTTCCACATTCCGCTGCTTCTTGAAAATCACTCGCAACGGATACGCGATATCGCTCGGCGAGAGCCCGCCGGTGGCGACCTGATACAGCAGCGGCTGAAAGAGATGATAGTTGCGGCGGTCGATGAGGGTTACCGCAACCGATTGATGAGCAAGCGCTTTCGCCGCGTTTACCCCGGCAAATCCGCCGCCGATGATCACCACTCCATGCCGCCGCGCTGTCATTCCGACACCTCCTGTTTGTATGGATGCGAAAGAATGGCGCAAGCATCACGCCATGGCTTCGCTCAGGAGAGCGGAGCGACGGGAAAGCGCGGCTCGGGCTGGATACCCATGCGGCGGAGAAGGATGAACTCCGTGAGATTTTCCATGGTGAGAAGCCCCAGCAGGTCGTCTCCCCGCATGACAAGCGCGGCGCTGCCCGCCGCGGCTACCCTGGGCATCACC
This sequence comes from uncultured Solibacteraceae bacterium, assembly GCA_964639135.1. Classification (GTDB taxonomy): domain Bacteria; phylum Acidobacteriota; class Terriglobia; order Bryobacterales; family Bryobacteraceae; genus JACTMJ01. Next base: position 2,664 of record CAZXBZ010000021.1, read on the forward strand.
TCGGCAAGATCGGTTTCGGGATCGACGCGGAGGAAATCCCGATCCATGTGAGCCGAGATATACGCATCGGCGCCGTCTCGCGCCAGCGCGCGGAGCAAACGGTCGCGGCCTAGCAACCCGATCACGCGATTCCCCAGCATCACCGGAAAATCCTGCTGCGTGCTCGACAAAAGCGCGTTCGCGGCGTCCCGCAGCGTATTGCCATGGCTCAGCGTCTGGTACTCGGTGACCATCGCCGCGCTCACGGGCATCCCCTCCATGGCGCTCTTGCCGATCGACATCGCACGCTCCTGCGAAGCGCCCAGATACACGAAGAACGCAATAAAGAGAAGGAAGATGTTGAAAGTCACCAGGCCGAACAGTCCCATCGCCACCGCCATTCCAGCGCCGATGCGCGCCGCGAGTTCGGTGGCCGCCGCTTCGGGCCGGTAGCGCGCCAGAAGCGACCGCAGAACCCGGCCCCCATCCATCGGCAGCGCGGGCAGCAGATTGAACACGCCCAGCGCCAGGTTGCCGAGGGAGATGCGCTGCAGCATGTTGAAATCCGTGGCTTCGGTCATCTCCGACAGAGCCAGCCATTGTCCGGTGAATACGAGGTAAACAAACAAACCCGCGGCAATGACAAAATTAACCGCCGGGCCGGCAATGGCAATCCAGAACTCCTCCCGAACCCCGGGGGTCTTCTCCAGACGGGCAATGCCTCCGATCGGGAACATCACGATCTCGAGCGTGCGAATGCCATAGCGCCGCGAAACCAGCGCGTGCCCCATCTCATGCAAAAAGACCGAGGCGAACAGGGCGGCGATAAAGACGGTGTTCCCCACCCAGGTCTGCGAACCGGCAATGCTGATCGTAACCAGAAATGCGAAGAGAAGAATAAAGGTGAAATGGAATCGAAGCGGGATCCCAAAGAATTCGCCAACCGACACCGTGCCGGGTATGCGCCGCGCCGCGGGGAGTCCCTCCTGGCGCTGGCCGCGCGGCTGCACGTTTGATTCCATGGATATCCCTATTATCCCGTTTCCCGGAGAGGGCCGCCTTCCGGGCGTTCCACCGTACACCGGCTATGCTCGCGCGCTCCATCCGGATCTCTCGATCACCGCTTTTGTTCCATACGGAGCGCGCTGCTCGCGGCCGAGATGCCCGTTTGCCTCGTCGCTGTTGGTGAACCTCTCGGAGCGCGCATCCCACCGCAACTCGCCCTTCACCTGCATCGCGATGTGCGCCACAAGGCACGCCGAGCAACTGCGATGGCCGATCTCGGCATTCGTGGCGGGCGGTCTCCGGGTGCGCACGCTCTCAAGCCAATCGAGGTGGTGATCCTCCCGCGGGCTTGCATGAAGATGCAGTTCGCTGGGCTTTGTCCCCTCCCGAAGAATACGCGGGTCGTGCGCATCGAGCGCGTCGATACGCTCGCCGGCCGGGGGATCGCCGGCCTTGTATTTCCCCCGCGTCACCCAGATCCAGCCTTCTTCGCCCACGAACTTCACGCCGGTTGGGTAATAATCTCCGACGTAGACCGTCACGTTATTGGGGTAGCGCATCCGCACGTGGTAGCTGCCATGCACATCCCAAAGCCCGGAGCCCGGAGGCGGAAACTCCGCGAGCGCCACGGCGGAGAGCGGCCCGCCATACTCCACGTCCATGGCCCAATGCGCGATATCCAGATGGTGAGCGCCCCAGCCGGTAATCATTCCCGCGCCGAATTGCCGGCACCGCAGCCAGCCGGGCCGGCCGTAGCGCTTCCCCAGAACCTGCGTTTGCGGATGCACGCGATCTTCCGTATAGGGAACCGCGGGCGTCGAGCCCAGCCAGAAATCGTAGTCGAGCGTTGCCGGCTTGGGCATCGGGTTCGGATTCCCGCCCGCCGGATCATACGGCAGACCCACGTAAATCTCCTTGAGCTTGCCGATGCGCCCGTTTCTCACCAACTCGCAGGCCAGCCGCCAATTCGCCGCGCTGCGCTGCTGGCTGCCCAATTGCAAGATGCGGCCGGTCTTCTTCAGAACATCCGCCATATGCCGCCCTTCCTCGATCGTCAGCGAGGCCGGTTTCTGCAGATAGATATCCTTCCCGGCAAGCGCCGCTTCCATGGCGGGTTGCGCGTGCCAATGGTCTGGCGTCGAAATGCACACGGCGTCAATGGTCTTGTCTTCGAGCATCTCCCGGTAGTCCGTATAGGTTCGTATGCCGCCGTAGCCGTTCGAACCAAGACGTTTCGCGTACTGCTCCTCGAGCGTCCGCTTCGCGTCGGCGGCGCGCACGGAATCAAGATCCGCCACGGCCACAAAGCGGGCGAGCGCATGGTGGGCGAGAACGCCGGGGAATTCCGAGGAACGCGCAATCCGGCCGCAGCCGATCTGCGCCACCTGAATCCGATTGCTGGGCGCCGATTGCCCAAAAACCGACGGTGGCACAATCGCCGGAAACGCCGTAATCGCGGCGGCCTGCTTCAGCCAGCCGCGCCGGGTATTTTTTACGGAACCGTCCATCGTATTTTTCAAGGAACCGCCCGTCATTTCGAGACCTCCCCGGAGCCACGCTCCATCGCCCACTCAATGGCCCCCAGAATCTGCCGCAGCAGCATTGGATTCCGATAATCCTCCTTCTTATGGCCGAGCGCCAGGTAATATACTCGCCCGCCCTCGAAGTAGTGATACCAGGCTAGCGGCACCGCGTCGCCGAAGGAGTTCGCCGGCCGTTCCGCCCTGTTCGGATCCCGCAGTTGGCCTGGGTCCGCCACCAGCAGCGGCTGGATGTCCGGATTCATGTGTTTGTTGAAGTAAAACTCGTCTTCCCACTCGAAGCTCTTCGGCAGCCCTTTGGTAGCGGGATGGTTCGAATTCACCACCCGAACGGTGAATTTCTGCAGGGGAGGATGATAATCGAAACTGCCCCCGATCATCTTCCAATACCACTCCCATTGCCGTTCGGAACCCGTGGCCGAATGAATGCCGACGAATCCGCCACCCGCCCGGATATACGCCTGAAAGGCTTCACGCTGCGCGTCGTTCGCGAAGGCTTCGTTATTACTGCTGGAGAATACGACGGCGTCGTAGCTCTTGAATTCCGGCGAAACGAACACATTCGGGTCGTCCGAATGCGTCACCGTAAAACCGTGCGCGGCGCCCAGCTTACGGATTGCCTCGACGCTATCCGCGATGTTGTCATGCACGTACCCCTTGCCGTCCGCAGTGTAGTTGCGCGTGTACACCAGCACGTGCTTCGGCGCGGCGGCCAGCGGCAATGCAACCGCCGTGAGAAGCAGAAAAGTAATGGCTGAAATCAATCGTGAGCGCATGGCCGGACCTCTCCGCGCCGCTCCGCCCGCCGCGGGCGCCGGCGCATCGAGACCATCTTATCCCCATCGGGCCCCGCTCGAAGCGGCTTGCTCACTCCGCCGCGGCTGGGGGAAGAAGACGAAAGATACGCCAATCCGCGTCTGAACTCGCCGTTTCGATGCCCCAGCCCGCGGGGTCTTGCACCAGCGATTCCACATACCACTCATGGTTCATCGCAAAGAGATAACGATAGCCGCGACGGTATAGCTCGGCGATGGCCGCTTTCCGCAAATCGGGCAGGGGCATGTTCGCGGACACGCGCGGTTGCGCGGACAGGAGCCGCCACTCGCCCGCATCCGTCTGGACCTCGATCTCCATGCCGATGGAATCCTGCGCGGCGGCCGAGCGCACGACCACACGGTCCGCCTCCACGGAGCTGGGGAAACGGCACTCGATGTACTGCCCCGGCGTCGCGAACTCCCAGGGGGACCATCCAGTCACCAGATTCCCGTCGAACAAATAGCGGACATCCTCCGCGTTGCGGCTTGCTCCGAACCGGACGCCGCCGGGAACCGGGATTCGCGTATCTCCACGGTAGAACTCCACCTCGCGCAGACTCCAGCGATCCCGTCCGTCGCCCGTCTGCCGCAGCCGCACATTCCGCACGCTCTGGCGCTCGAAGCGGAACTCCCACTCCCGGTTGGGGCTCTCACCGCTCCCCAAGGCACTTTCGAAAATGTCGGCCAGTTTGAAGCAGTGAGTGGAAGTATGCGCCACGCACGCATGCACGGCGCTATACGCTTCCGCATAGACGCTATAAGCAAACACGCGCTCGCCGGGCTTCACGTTCCAATCCAGCCATCGGGCCGCGAAATATGCATTCAACCGGTAGGCGAGCGTCTCTTCCTCGGGCGTTTCACGAGTTACCTGCGCAAACGTGGGGATTGGGGCGAGAATCAGCGCTTGCGACGCCGCGTAGACGGACACGACCGCCGGCCACGAAAGCAGGGCATGGATTGCAAGCAGCGCCCCAAAAGTTTCGTGCCAGCGCGCCGCCGACATCGCAAGAAGCAGGTAGAAAAACGGAAGAGCCGGGATCAGGAACCGTGAGCCCACATTTTCGGGATACGTCGCCAGGCAGATCACGCCAGCGAGCAGCAGAACGCGAGCGGCCGGCTTCCGGAGCGCGAGCAGGCCGAAGGGCAGGAGCAGCACCACGGGGCCGATGATACCCTGCAGCGTCTGGCCATTTACGGCAAGATTCCAGGGCACATCCCAGTAGCTCGTGAGCCATCCGTAAGTGCGCTGGTTTTCCCGAAATATCGTCTCCGCCCACGGGGAAAAGTTCGGATTCGGAAACCAGGCGTTATAAAACGGCGCCACCGGATTCCCATACCAGAACCAGTTCCGCAACAGGCAGGGCAGCACCATCAGAGTGGTGGCGGCCACCCCCGCGAGCGCCCATCTCCAATCGAGATCGCGCCGCCGACACCACCGGACCAGGATCGCCACGGCAAAGGAAATCACTGTCAGATAGGCGCTGTACTTGGTCGCGTAAGAGAGCCCCGCCAGCAGCCCGGCCGGGAGCAGCCAGCGGTCGGCACCTGTCTCCCACCATCGGTAAAGGCAATAGAACGTGCCAAAAACGGCGGCCGAGACCGCCACGTCGTTCAGAGCCTGAGTGGACACATATCCAACGATCGGCGTTGCAAAAAAGAGAAATCCCGCGGCCCAGCCAGTCTTTGGCACGGTAATTCGAGAGCCCAGGCAGACGATCAGCACGGTAACCGCCAGCAGATAAGCCAGTTGCACGAGGCCCGGCGTCGATTGCTTCCCGATCAAAAAGCCGGGCAGCGCCTGAATTTCCGCGGCCTGGCTGAGCGCCGCGTAAAAGTTGTCCACGAACGGCGTGATGCGGTGAGCGATCGCGTACTGGTTCAAAAAGCCGTTGTGGTAATAACTGCCATCCGCGCTCGCCTCCGGATGGAGCGCATAGAGAAGATAGACCGCGAGAAACGGGAGGAACAGAAAGCTGAAGCCCAGCCTGGCGGAACCGCTCAGCCGCGCCAGAGGCGGCTCTCCGCGTGAATCGATCGCGCGCTCCGGCTGAAATATCCGGTACGCACCGGCCGCCCCCGCCGCGAGGATAAGCGCGGCGCTCACTCCGTAGGCCACCCCCCTGTACGCCAGCCCGCTCATGCCGAGAGCCATCCAAAGCGTGCTGAATAACGCCGAACCGGTCAAAAAGGAAAGGGCCAGAGCCTCGGAGCGCGCCAGCCGCAGCTTGAGCGCATGGAGCATCATCGCCCCAAGCGCCACGGAGCCGGAACTCACCACCACCGCTCCCAATACGATATAGGCGACAGTCTTCATTGGATCGTGAGGACGCCAGCCATCGTTTTGCTCCGCGTACCCGGTGCTCCCCGCGCTCTCCATGATAACGGGAACCCGGCTCCTCCGACGAAGACGCCACCAAAACAATCCCCCTCAAGATTGAATCGGACTCCGCTTGCCGCCGCCGTTCACCTGGACTTACAATGGTCTACATCGTGTTGCGAACGGAGGTGGGTCTTCTCCAGTAGGCCCCACATCTGGGGGTTTCACTCCGGCGCGGGAAGAACCGCCCAGTTCCGGCAAGAGCTTCTTTCGGCCATTTTTCCGGACGATTGCCGCCTCTGCGGCCAGGCTTTGCACTCGTTCGCCGCTTTCCCTGTCTGCCCGGTCTGTATCGGGAAGATCCGCCCGATCGAGGCTGATTGTTTTTGCGAACGGTGCGGCACACCTTTTCTCAACGAATTTGCTCTGAATGAAGCCGGAATCTGCCGCCTTTGTCTCACCGGACGCCGCGGATTCGACGCATGCTTTGTCTACGGATCCTACGAAAACGAACTGCGGGATCTGATTCACCTGCTCAAGTACGGGCGCATCGAATCTCTCGCTCCGCTGCTGGCCGAACGGATGCTGGCCGCGCTGCCTCCCGATCGAAAACGGCCGGGGCCGCCGGCCGATTGCATGGTCCCCGTGCCGATGCACTGGTGGAAGCGCTGGCGGCGCGGCTTCAATCAGGCGGAACGCCTGGCTTGGGAGATTTCCCGACGCCTGTCGGTTCCACTGGTTCAACCGTTACGACGCCCGAAACCAGCCCGCGTGCAGGCCGGCCTCGCCAGCCCGGCCCGGCGTAAAAACGCGCTCGGTTCGTTTGCGATCCGAAATGCCGCGGCCGTTGCCGGGCGCTCCGTGCTGCTCGTGGACGACGTCTTCACCACCGGCGCCACCGCCACGGCCTGCGCGCGCCTGCTGAAGCAAGCCGGCGCGGCACGGGTGGAATTTCTGGCGCTCGCGCGGGTAGACCGCCGTGTGCCGGCCGCGTTTCCACGCGCCGGGGAAGCGCCCCCCGACCCGCCGCGAGGACCCTGAAGCGGCCGGAGGCATCTGGTTCTGGGGAGAAGTAATTTCGTTCGAGAATCGCGAAATGAGTGGGAGTGAGTGGACGTATGCCGGCAACCGATCGACTGCAACAACCCGTGCTGGTGCTTAACGCAAGCTACGAGCCGATCAACGTGTGCGCGGTGCGCCGCGCGATTGTTCTGATCATTAAAGGCGTCGCGTCGGCGGAAGAATTTGGAGACCGGCCGCTGCATTCAGCAACGCACACGCTCGACATGCCCAGTGTCATCCGTCTGCTCGAATATCGCCGGATCCCCCAGCAAACCCGCTCGCTCTCCCGCAAGAACATCCTTATGCGGGACCGCTATACCTGCCAGTATTGCGACGCGAACGGCAGCACCGCCAATCTTACCCTGGACCATGTGATTCCGCGCTCTCGCGGCGGGAGTTCGTCCTGGGAAAATCTCACCACGTGCTGCCACCCGTGCAACAACCGCAAGGGCAACCGCACCCCCGAGGAAGCGGGAATGAAACTCGCGCGCGCCCCCCGCGCCTTCACGCTCCACACCAGCCGCCACCTCATGCGATTGCTGGGCGGCGGCGACAGACAATGGCGCAAATATCTTTTCTATTAGCGAACAGGCTTCACCCGCGTCTCCGCGAAACGCCCAAGGCTGGGGCTCGCTATCCTGGCCGACGTGTCTCTATTTGCCAGTAGAGAATTACCGTACGGAGGCGGCCGGAGCCTCTGGTTTCTTTTCCGCTTTGGCCTTTTCCGCCTTGAGCTTATCCGCTTTCACCGGGCTCAACAGCAGCAAGGCCGCGCGGCCTTCCATGCGTATGCCGCCCTCTCCCTGGCCGATCTCCACAAGATCGGCGGCGAGCCGCTCAAGTACCCGCTTTCCTAATTCCGAGTGCGCAATTTCCCGGCCGCGGAACTGCACGATCGCCTTCACGCGATTCCCCTCTTTCAGAAAGCGAACGGCGTGGTTCTTCTTGAAGTCATAGTCATGATCGTCAATATTGGGCCGGAACTTTACTTCCTTCACCTGAATGACGTGCTGCTTCTTCTTCGCCTCCTGTTTCTTCTTCTTTTCCTCGTACTGCCACTGCCCGTAATCCATCGCCTTCGCGACGGGTGGTTGCGCGGTGGGAGCTACCAGAATCAGATCCAGGCCCAAATCCTTGGCGCGCGAGATAGCCTCCGAGGTGCTCATGACCGCGGTGGTTCCATCGGGAAACACCGCGCGAACTTCGCGGAATCGGATCGCCTCGTTCACGTTCTCACGAACGCGCGGGCGGCGCATGAATGGTCTTGGCGGTCTCATAGACGTTAAAGCCGGCGGATTACCAGCAAAATCTCCTCCTTGATATTGATACCCGGTGAACTTCCAATCCAGTGGCCGGCGTGGCCCAAGGGCGCGCTTCGAGTGGGAACCCCGCCAGATATGGATCGGGTTGAGGGAAGGGGCGCAAGGGCCCGGATAGCCCTGATCATCAGCATGCGTTCATCGAAATTTCCGTCTTGTTACCGGGCGTGCGCGCAAGCGTGGAATCCGTCCGCGAAACGGCGGATCCGGAAGCGAGACAAACGGATGGCGTGTGAACTAGGGCCGCTGGGTGAGGGGAATAGGATCTCACGATAAAGACAATACCCGGCCTGATGTAGAGATCTTCGACAATACGTATAAGTCTATCATGCCAATTCAATTGCCGATCCCCTGAAATGGAGGCTTTTCAAAATCGAGGGGTCCGGCAACGGAGAGCAGCACCCCCTCGGCGGCTCCGCCTCCCCAGGCCAGCGCATTGATCCGATGCCCCGCCAGCCTCACGGACCGTCCGGCGGTCGGTTCCGCGGCGGACCACCGAATTCCATCGGAGGGCCTCCCCTGTCTGGAGCAAACCGCTCTCCCGCTTTTTCCGGATCAAACAAATCCCGTTCCACGCTCTTGATTTCATACGGCCGCATATCCGGCGTGCCGGTAAAACAACCGGCAAGATCGGCCGCGGCGGCGTCATCCAGGCTCATCGCGGACACACCAAGCATCCGCAAGGTCATCTTGAGGACCGCCGCGAAATCCGCGTTTCGATGCGAAACATAGTTCCGGCGCGCGTAGGGGCTGGCCACCAGGAGAATCGAGCGATGCGCATCCACGTGGTCCAGACCCGCCCCCGAACTCTCTCCGGCCACCAGAATGGCCATTTGCCCCCACCAGGGAGACCGGGATAGATATTCCACCACCCTGCCGAGCGCGAGGTCATTATCCGCGACGTACGACGCGCGGAACGGATAGCCATCGTCCGGCCGTGGCGGCCCCATGCGGTCGTTCGGCAAACGAAGCAGCATCAGCCGTGGCGGATCTTCCCCCGGCTTCCGGTAGCGCTCCTCGATTTCCCGGATGAAGCGGTCCGCCCGGAACTGGTCCGGGATCTCCGTACCGCCACCCGGGGAACCGCCACGCGTGCCCGGGTAAAACGGCGGGCCGCCGGAGAGGGGCGGGGGAGGCGCATGCGGAGGACGTGTATGCGGGGGAGGGGGCCCAGGCAATGGTTCCGGCGGCTCGTCGAAATCACGGAAAGTAACCCCATGCGGGCGCAGGTGACGCCGCAGCGCGGGCGCCCATGCCTCCATATCGCGAGAACGTTCTTGTCCGCCCCGAGGGCGGTAGAAATTGTCGCTGAAAGCAAACCGCCCGGCCAGTGCATGGTGATTCGGAGTCACCGGCACGTCTCTCAACTCTCCACGCCGCGCCAGGCCGCCGCGCTCCCGTTGGGCAAAGCCCAGATTGCCGAAGCGCGCCAGCGCCGGCGCGCTCTCCACCGCGCCATTCGCCGCCCTCCGCAAATCGCCGAAGACTTCGTCGAAGCTACGGTTTCCCTTGAGAACCAGGACCACGTACCGGATGGCGCCAGGAATGGGGGCTAGAGGCTCCGCGGACGGAACAAAGCCGTTGTTGGCCATCACCCGCGCGGTATGCGTTTCCAGGCGCTCGGTCTCCGCGAGAGCGATCTCGGAAAGAGTCCCCAGTTCAAAATCCGCCATTGCGTGAGACGGCAGCGGCGCCTCGGCCGTGGCGTTTGGCCCGGTTCCCTGGCCCTTTTCATTCACCACGTAAAGATCGTTCTGGTGGAGCGCGAGCGCCGAGGGCCGCCAGCCCGCGGGCAGATGGCCCAGCACTCGCCGGCGCGCCGCATCGATCACCGCCACGGCGTTGATCCCGCTCTCCGCCACGTAGAGACGCCGCCTGGCCTCGTCGAAAGCCATCCCCATCGGCGCAATTCCCCGAAGATTCTCGAAACCCTCGATGCGCAACGGGATCTCGCCCGAAACCTCGAGGCTCACCGGATCAATCACGTAGACGGCGTCGTCGCGGCGGCTCGTCACGTAGATCGAATCCCCAGCCGCGAGCACCCCCGCGAGGCCGCCCCTCCCGAAGGGCGCTTCTCGCTTCCTCCCCACCGGGATACTCTTCAGAGTTCGCGGCTCGGCGCCCGAAAGATCCACCACTGTCAGGACATCGAAACCCGGGGCGTCCGGCGGGCTGGAACTGGTGACGAAGGCGCGCTCCCCGTTTTTTGAAAGTGCGATGCGCGAGGGGAATGCCCCGGCCTGGACGCTGCCGTTCAAGCGCCCGCTGCCGAGGTCGAACACAGCCAGCCGCGAGTTTGCGCGGTCCGCCACATAGAGCCGCTTCCGCCGCGCATCGAGCGCGAGGCCGGCCGCATCGCTGTTCCGAAATCCGTTCTGGTCGAGGCTATAACCGCGAAGGGTCTCCCCGCCGCGCGGATCGATCGCCCGCACGCGCCCGGAATGGCCCTCCGAGAGAAACAGCCGGTTCGAGCCATCAAAGGCGGCTCCACGGAAATCCAGCGGCACGCCACCATCCGTATCTCTCGCAACCTCCGTCTTGCGGCCCTCCAAATTCTCCCGGCGCAATGCCGGACGGTTCCGGCTGAAAACACTGACGGCGGCAAGCCCGCCGGAGCTTCCGAATGCAACAATCCGCTTGCCGTTCGGACTCACCGCGACATCCAGCGGCCGCGAAACCGTGACGTGCTGCCGTCCGAGAGGCGTAATCAGCCGCCCGCCCGGCAATACACTTTCCGCGCCCAGGCGCTTTGCCGCGGCATGGTCGCCCGCGGGCGCCGTGTAGGATTGGGCGTTGCCGGGCGAAAGAAAAACGGCGGCGGCGATCAGCGTCGCGAAAGATCGTACTATGTGCGGCACTCTCCCGTTTATATCGTGAGGCGGATGCCATCCGCATCCTGTCCGCTCACGTCCGCTTCCACCGGCACGGGCATTGCCGGGCGGGCGAGCGGCCTCGGAGCCCGGATTCAGGGAGCGGCGCTGCCCGCGAATGGTAGAGTGGGCTTATGGGCTGGTCCCAAGCTTTTGTCTCCTGCTTGTGGATCTTACTCGCGGCGATATCATCCACGGCACAGAGCGCCACCGCATCCACTCGCGCTAGTGACGCATTCCTCGACGCGGTACGGCGTCATCAGATAACCGTCGCGCGATCCATGCTCGCGGCGGGCACGGCGAACGCAAGCGCCGTGGATCCGCTGGGCGCAAGCGTTCTCCACATTGCCTGCTGGGATGGCGATTTGCCCATGGTCAAGCTCCTCCTTGAATACGGAGCCAGCCCGAACGCGCGGCACCGCGAAGGCGGCACCACCCCCCTGCATTACGCCGTGATTACCGGCCGTGAAGAGATCGCCAAACTGCTGCTCGACCACCACGCCGACCTTGGCGCGCGCTACCGCGGCGGGCAAAGCGCCCTCCACCTGGCCGCGAACCGCGGAGATCTGGGCATGGTGGAGCTTCTCGTGAAGCGCGGCGCCGATATCCACGTGACGGACGATGCGGGCTCCACTCCGCTCGGCGAGGCCGTCTGGAAGGGGAGCGCCGGCGTCACCCGCTTTCTCCTCGATCACGGCGCCGCGCGGTCGGCCGGCGCGGAAACCGCGGGCACGGCGAAAGGCGGCGGACCGCATGCCGCTTCCGAAGGCGTTCCCGCCCCTTCCCTGCTCTTCACAGCCGCCGTGCGCGGCCATGCCGAAGTCACCGAAGTATTGCTGGAAGCGGGCGCAAACCCCAACGCCGCGGATGCCTCGGGAAACACCCCTCTTGATGAGGCGATCCGGTTCAGACACGCCGGCGTCGTGCAAGCCCTGCTCGACGGCGGCGCGCGCCTCGAAAACCCGGCGAAGCCCGGAAAACGCCTCCATGACGCCGTGATGCGTGGCGACGCGGACCTTGTGGATCTGCTGATCAGGCACGGAGCGAACTTCCGCGCGATCGGCGAGGACGGATCGACCGCGCTGCACGACGCCGCGCTCAACGGCAATCTCGCCATCATTGAGATGCTCTTAAAGCACGGCGATCCCGTGGATACACGCAACACGGCGGGCGCTACCCCGTTGCACGACGCCTCTCTCGCGGGCAAACTCGATGTGGTGAAGCTGCTTCTGGCGCGCGGCGCCGGCGTCAACGCCCGCGACAAAGAGTCCGCCACCCCGTTGCATTACGCCGCCTCCTGGGGCCGCGCCGGCGTGGCGGCGTATCTGCTCGAACAGCACGCGGATCCAAGCGCCCGCGACAAGAGTGGCGAGACCCCCCTCGACGCGGCCACGAAGGCGGACCAGAAGGAGACGGCCAGCCTGCTGCGCCGTGCCTATAGCCCGCGCCAGCCGTAGCCCGCCAGGCCGGCCGGCAAGCAGCCGTGTTACGAGCCTCCGGGAACAGTGGTCTGTCCATGCGCGTAAAAGCACTCCACCCCGGCCCGCACTCCGGCGAATTCCTTACCCGCTCCCCTAAAGGAGCGGGGCATTCCTACCGATCTGTCTCCCGTGAGCCAGAGCCGCGAACTCCATTACCCGCAATTTGCCGCCTCGCTCGAAAGAGCGGCGCAAGTTCTGGAACAGATACGCGAACATCTGGACCTCCTTCTCTCGGTGCGTTCGGCCGCGAACGCCCGCTTCGCCGCGTACCTGCGCGCCGCGGATCTCTCCCTGGAGGAGCAGAAGCCGGTGAAATCGATCGTGCTCGATTCCGTGCTCGATTCCATCCGAAACTGTCATCCGAATGAAGCGGTTCTTGAAGAGATCGAATACCAGGCGCGGCGGCTGGCCAAGCTCCAGGCGGATCCGGCAATGGTACACGAGGCGCTTGATTCGTTCGACGAAAGTCTGATTCAGGAGGTAGCGGAGCGTTTCCCGGACCGCCTGTTCATCGCCAGAACGATCGTCAACCACTACCACCTGTTCGTTACCAACGTGATCAACGTCGCGATCTATCACCTCTGGCGCACGGACAGCAAACTGCTCGAGGAAATGTCCTCCGTGGAGCTATCCGAGCTTGCCGAGCACGACCTCTGCTCTCGCGTCGCCTTTCTGGTAAAGCTCTGGAGCGGAGCCGACGCGGTGGCGATCCACCGGCTTCCGAAACGCGCGCCGGCCTCAGCCTCCCAGGCGGCCGCGTTTGCTCTCCACACGAACGTCTCCCCCGGCAACACCCCAGCTCCCGCGGGGGAACAAGCGCCGGCCTTTTCTTCCGGAGACGGCTGGCCCCCGGAATTGGCCCGGGCCCTCAGCTTTCGCTCCGTCGAGCGGGACCACCGGGTGATCGCGCACCGCTGGCTCGGACGCTACCGCTCCTTTTGGAGCTTTCCGATTCATGCCGGAATGCGGCAACTCGGCGTTCTTCAGCTCGCCTTTCTCCGCGGCTACGACTGGCTCGCCAGCGAGAAGGCCATGCTCCTGCGGGTCTCCGAGCGCCTCGGTCTCGCGCTCACGCGCTGCGAACTCCTGGCCGGCCTCTCCTCCCGCGAGACCCAGGTGCGGCAGCTTGCCAGCCATTTACAGCAAGTGGAAGAACGCGAGCGTAAGCGCATCAGCCGCGAATTGCACGACGAAGCGGGGCAATCCCTGCTCTATTTGCGCCTGCAACTCGAGATGCTCGAGAAATCGCTTCTCTCCGGACAGGAGCCTCTCCGGGCGGAACTCCGGCGCTCCCGTCTGCAAGTGGAAACCATCATCGTCGAGATTCGGAGGCTCATCTCGGCGCTAAGCCCGACGGTGCTCGAACAGTTCGGATTGGTGGCGGCGATCCGCCATCTGCTTAAAGAGTTCCTCCGCGTTTCCCCGGCGCGCGTGGAGCTGACAATCGATCTCCCGGAGACGGCGGAGATTCCCAGCGGATCGGGCATGGTGGCCTACCGGTTCGTCCAGGAGGCGCTCCACAATATTTTGAGCCATTCCAAGGCCGGCACCGTACAGATTTCCATATCCCTTGCCGATGAACAACTCATCTGCGAGGTATCCGACGACGGCGTCGGATTTCGGGTGCGAGATGTGCAGCGCCAGAGCCATTCCTTCGGCCTGAAGGGCATCAGCGAACGGGTTCTTCTGCTGGGCGGCGAAGTGGAAATTGCCTCCGAACCCGGCGAAGGCGCACACATTACCGCGCGGATACCCCTCTCCGAGACCCATTCGATGCCGGGATTGAAGGGATTAGCAAGACTCGCCCGCGGCTCGGGCCGCCGGGAAGAAGTTCCCGCCGCGAGAACGGTGGCTGGGGCTGGCCGCGCGGGCGAGGCAGGATACACCGTGACGAGCCTGTCCGGTTGGGATCTGGTCGGCGGCGCGGCGCCGGAGCCGGCGGCCGAAAAAGAACCCGCGCATCCGAGGGGCCGCCGGGGATGAAGCCCGCCCGCGAAACGAACAGCCAAAGGACGATGCAAAAATGACGCGAAAAACAAGGGTCGTCATCTCCGACGACCATACTCTCTTCCGGCAGGGGATGAAAAACCTTCTGGCGCACGAAGCCGATATCGAAGTCGTGGGCGAGGCCGGGAA
>CAZXBZ010000022.1:0-17004 GCA_964639135.1 uncultured Solibacteraceae bacterium
AAACAGTTGAACTTCGCGTCCGCGTAGGGTTCCCGGTAGGCCTCGGGCTGGTAGTTATAGGGCGTGTGGGGCGCGTAGAAGGCCACGTAAAGAAAGAACGGGTCGTCCGGCCGTTCCGCCTGGTGGCGGGTGAGAAAATCCACCGCCCCGCCGCCCACGTGGTCGGTCTTGAAGCCTTTCTCCAGAATCGTCTCGCCGTTCCTGACGAACTCCACGTCCTTGTAAGGGCCGCCGCCCCCAGGGACCGTGTACCAATCCGTGAAACCCTCCTGTACTTTTTCGTCCGCGCCCATGTGCCACTTGCCGCTCAGCCCGAGATGGTAGCCATTGCGCGCCAGCACCTCGCTGAACGTCTCGTGATCCTTCAGTACTTGCGTTGTATGGGGGCCGAAGCTCTCCCTGGGGAGAATCCACTCCTGCACGCCGTGCGCGTGGGGTAGCTTGCCGGTGAAGTAGGTTACCCGGCTCGGCGAGCAGACGGGCGTGGCGGAGAAAGCGTTGTCAAAGCGCATCCCGCCCCGCGCCAGACGGTCAAGGTTGTGCGTCCTCATTTCGCCGCAGCCGTAAACGCTGGTGGCCCACGCGCCGTGGTCATCGGTCATGAAGAACACGACATTCGGCCGCGCCTTCCCGGGCTGTGCCGCGAGAGCGCCCAGCCCCAACCCTCCAGCGAGAAAGGCCCGACGGCCAAGCGAATTCATGAGAAGCACATTATCGCGGCTCCCTCCCGCCCGCAACCCGCCGGCTCGTGAACACCGCGGACAGTGTGGACACCGTGGACAAATTCCCCGCCGCTTCCGTGGGTCCGCGGGCGGCCATGCGAAACTAGGGAGGTGACCGGCAATGAAACCCGCCAGGCTTTCCTGGATTATTTCGCCTCCAAAGGCCACCGCATTGTTCCCAGCTCCTCCCTGGTGCCAGCGAACGACCCCACGCTTCTCTTCACCAACGCGGGGATGAACCAGTTCAAGGGGATCTTCCTCGGGGAAGAGCGCCGCGATTATGTCCGCGCCACCACATCGCAAAAGTGCGTGCGCGCCGGCGGCAAGCACAACGATCTCGAGAATGTCGGCCACACCCGCCGTCACCATACCTTCTTCGAGATGCTCGGCAACTTCTCCTTCGGCGATTACTTTAAGGCCGAAGCCATCGATTACGCCTGGGATCTCGTCACCAATCGCTACGGCCTCGAGAAAGACCGCCTCTACGTCACCGTCTTTCGCGAAGACGACGAGGCCGAGGAACTCTGGCAGCGTGTCGCCGGTGTCCCCAGGAACCGCATCTTCCGCCTCGACGAAAAGGATAACTTCTGGCAAATGGGCGAGACCGGCCCCTGCGGACCGTGTTCCGAGCTGCATTACGACCTCGGCCCTCACGCGGCGGAGAAGGGCCGCGAGCACGAGATCTTTCCCGATGACGGCGGAGGCCGCTTTGTCGAGATCTGGAACCTCGTGTTTATGCAGTTCGATCGCGACGCGTTGGGCAAGCTCACGCCGCTCCCGCGTCCTTCCATCGATACCGGCATGGGCCTCGAGCGCATCGCGGCCATCCTCCAGGGGAAGCTCTCGAATTACGAGACCGATCTGCTGTTCCCCATCATGGAGGAGGCCGCCCGGCTCTTTGGTTCCGAACCGGGGGCGGACCCCCGTATCGATCTCGCGCTGCGCATCAATGCCGACCACGCCCGCGCCGCCGCCTTTCTGATTAATGACGGTGTAGTGCCCTCGAACGAGGGCCGGGGCTATGTGCTCCGCAAGATTATGCGGAGGGCGCTCCGCAACGCGCGCCTGGCCGGCGTGGAGGAGCCCTACCTCCATCGCCTCACCGCTTTTGTCGCGCGCCACATGGGCACGGCCTACCCCGAGATGCTCGAATCGATCGACCGCGTCGGCCGTGTTGTTCGCGAGGAAGAGCGGCGCTATGCCACCACCTTCCAATTGGCCGAGCGCGTCTTCCAGGAAGAAGCAAAACGGGCCTCCGGGGGCGTGCTTTCCGGCGCGTCCGCCTTTAAGCTTTACGACACCTACGGCCTGGCGCTCGATGAGCAGCGGGAGATGGCGCGCGAAAGCGGACTCGGCCTTGACGAAGCGGGTTTCGAGCGGGCCATGGAAGAACAGCGCATCCGCGCTCGTGCCAGTTGGAAGGGAGCCGCGAAAGCCGAAGTGCTGCCCGTGTATCAGCGGATTCGCGACGCTGGCGCCACCATCTTCCGGGGCTACGACGCGCTGGAGGTTCCAGCGGCCAGAGTGGTTGCGATTATCGTGAACGGCGAGCGGCATCACGCGCTTGCCGCGGGCGAACCGGCCGAAATCATTCTCACGGAGACCCCGTTCTACGCGGAAACCGGCGGCCAGGTGGGGGACCGCGGCGTGCTTGTCCATCCGGAAACTGGAGCGGTTCTCGCCGCGGTGAATGACACGTATCCAGCGGTCCCTGGGCTCAACGTTCATAAGGCCGTCGCGCAAGCGCCGCTCCGCGAGGGCGATTTCGTCGGCGCTCGCGTGGATGCCGCGTCACGCGAGGCCACCATGCGCAACCATACGGCCACTCACCTGCTGCACGCCGCGCTCCGCGAAGTGCTCGGCAAGCATGTCAAGCAGGCTGGGTCGGTGGTCGATCCGCAGCGTCTGCGCTTCGACTTTTCACACTACACGGCGATGGATCGCGCGGAGATCGAGGAAGTCGAGCGGCTGGCCAACCGCGAGATCCTGGCCAATATCGCGGTCGAAACGAAAGTAATGGATCTCGATTCGGCCGTCTCCACCGGAGCCATGGCGCTCTTTGGCGAGAAGTATGGAGACCGTGTCCGCGTGGTGGATGTGCCCGGTTTCAGCCGCGAACTCTGCGGCGGCACGCACGTGTCGCGTACCGGCAATATCGGGCTTTGCAAAATCGTCTACGAGGGCAGCATTTCCGCCGGCACGCGACGCGTCGAGGCGATCACCGGCTTCGGCGCGCTGGAGCGCTTCCGACAGACCAGTGATTCGCTCTCCCGCGTGGCGCACGCCGTCCATGCCTCCGAACCCGAGTTGCTCGGCCAGGTGGAGCGCCTGATGGCGCAGCAGAAGGCGCTCGAAAAGCAGCTTGAACAGCTTAAGAGCAAACTTGCCGGTTCTCAGGCCGGAGAGGTGGAATCCCAGGCCAGGATGGTGGGTGAGACGAGAGTGCTCTCCGCCCGGGTGGATGGGCTCGATCGCGCCCAGATGCGCGAGCTTGCCGACAATCTCCGTAACAAGTGGCAAAACGCGGCCATTCTGCTCGCCGCCGGCGAGAATGGCAATGTGGCGCTGGTCTGCGCGGTCACCAAAAACCTCACCGCCAGAGTACATGCGGGGAAACTTGTGGGCCAGGCCGCTCAGGTGCTTGGCGGCAAGGGCGGCGGCCGGCCGGATCTCGCCGAAGCGGGCGGCAAGGACGCGGCCCGGATCGATGAAGCGCTTGCCGGGTTCTATCCGGCCGTGGAGGGGTTGCTGCGATGAGTGCGGAGGTTCGCGACGTGCCGGTGGTGATCGTGGGCGCCGGCCCTACCGGGCTCTCGTGCGGCATCGAACTCAAGCACCGGGGCGTCGAGTCGCTGATTCTCGACAAGGGTTGCGTGGTGAATTCCATTTACCACTACCCCACGAACATGACCTTTTTCACCACGCCCGAACTTCTTGAGATCGGCGGCATCCCGATGACCTCGCTCGACGACAAGCCGCACCGCGTCGAGGCGCTCAAGTATTACCGCCGCGTGGCGGAGTATTTCCATCTCGAGATCGGCCAGTACGAGCGGGTGGATCGCGTGACCGGCGGCGACGGCGCGTTCCTTGTCGAGACCACGCGCCATGACACCGAGCCGCGCGCCTACCGCACCCGCAAGGTGATTCTTGCCACCGGCTACTACGACCGGCCGAACCTGCTCAACGTACCGGGCGAAGACCTGCCCAAGGTCCGCCACTACTACCACGAGGCGCACCCGTTCTATAACCACGACGTGCTCGTCGTCGGCGCCAAGAATTCGGCGGCCATTGCCGCGCTCGAACTCTTCTGGTCGGGCGCGCGCGTCACCCTGGTTCATCGCGGCGATCGCATCTCCGATTCGGTCAAGTATTGGATCAAGCCCAACATCGAGAACCGGCTCAAGAGCGGTGAGGTCACCGGCTACTTCAACACCACCGTGAAGGAGATTCGCGAGAAGCAGGTTGTGCTGGTGACTCCCAAGGGCGAGGTCACCATCGCCA
Source organism: uncultured Solibacteraceae bacterium (assembly GCA_964639135.1). Lineage (GTDB taxonomy): Bacteria > Acidobacteriota > Terriglobia > Bryobacterales > Bryobacteraceae > JACTMJ01. Next base: position 4,224 of record CAZXBZ010000022.1, read on the forward strand.
ATGATTTCGTGCTGGCGATGACCGGCTACCACCCGGATCTCCGCTTCCTTGCCTCGGTGGGCATCAGTCTCGACCCATCCACCCGGAAGCCGCGGGTCAGCGAGACCACCTTCGAGTCGGAAACCCCCGGCATCTATCTCGCGGGAGTGCTGGTCGCGGGAATGCACACCAACGAGATCTTCATCGAGAACGGCCGCTTTCACGGCGCGCAAATCGCGCTCGATATCGCATCGAAGTTCGGCGTGGCGTCAGCCTGAACGGCCCGGCCCCCGCGGCGGCGCGCCCACCCGGCGCAGTTCCGCGCGCCGTGCCAGCAGCTTCGTGAACCCCGGGTTTGTGATACGGAAGGTAAGCCCGGTCCGGGGCTCGCCGAGGTGAAAGGCCGTCGAAAGAATGGCCCAGCGGGTGTCGCCGAAATAGCTCCCATCGAAGAGCGCCTCGTGGAGCGTGACGCCGTCGCCAGAGCGGATTTCTACCTTGCACACGGGGTCCCGTTCCCGAGGCGTTTCGGCGAGACCGGCGAAGAGATCGAGACGAAAGTATCCGGCATCCATCGGAGCCGCGAGAGCGCCTTCGGCGAATTGGCCGTCCCCGGCGGCAAGGCTCCAGAATCGGTGTTCGTGGACCGGATCCCGCCACCGCGCAACCGTCCGCGCCGCCCTCATGGTCTCGGCCGTGACGCTTGCAATGAGCCGGTGAGGCTCTTCCAACTCGCTCGCGGCATCTTGGATCTCCCCGGCTGGCGCGGCGGGGCCGGAAAGGGCGTTCCCGTCGGGCGTTACCACGCGGAAGCGCGGATCGAGCGACACAAGCAGCGCCCCGCGGTTTGTGGAGGCGCACGCAAGCACGCGGACATCCGCCCGCACCGCGAGTTCGTGCATCTTCCGCCAGCAGGCGATCGCCCGTTCGGCGTCATCGGCCCAGGGAATGGAATGGCGGAAGACGCCGCGCCGCGAATCGAGCAGCGCGGCCTTCCCTTCGAGGAGCACGTGGACGGAATAGCCGGCGGCGGCCAGTCTCTCCGCGTGTCCCTCGTCCTCTTCAAACAGCGCGATACCCGCCGCCGGATCTTTCGCTTCATGGAGGAAGGGAAGAAACGGTTTGCGCTCTTCTTCGAGGAGCGCCTTCGAAAGCGGCCGCGGCTTCGCGAAGAGCGCCTTGAGCGCCCCGGCGGCCAAGCCGTAAGTGCATTGCCGTTCGATGCGCAAAAAACCTCTTAGGCTGACGCGGCGGTAGAGCCACCAGTCGATGGGATCGCGAAGCCGGTGTCGCGCGTGCTCAAGCAGGGCGCGGAAGAGGAATGGCAGCGGCGAGGCCCCGCCCGGGCGGTTGCGGTACCCGCAATAGATCGAATCCCGAACCATCACCTTCCAGTTCAGGTCGAACTCGTCGCGGCGGTTCAGGCTGGGCTGGCTGCCGTGATGCACGATGGCCAGCGGGCGGTGCCGCGTGCGCATGCCGCGGCGCGCCATCTTCAGCACTACGTTCGATTCGTCATGCGTATAGGGAATCCGCTCGTCGAAGCCGCCCGCCGCGAGCAGCGCGTCACGCCGGAATAGGCAGTTATTGCCGGTGGCCGTGTTCCACAAGCCGTCTCTCCCGTCATGGTGGCTGCCGGGTTGCGGCTGAATCGGCCAGGGATAGGCGGTCTCGGTGAGCACGCCGTTCGAGAATTCGAGAGCCTCATCGCGGAAGCGGTAGCTCAGGCCGCCCGCGGCCGCGGTGAGACGGTCGTCGAAAGCGGGGAGAGCTTCGCGCATCCAATCTGGGTGCGCGAATGAGTCGTCGTCGAGAAACGCGACGATCTCTCCGGCGGCGGCCGCAATTCCCAGGTTTCGCGAAACGCACAGGTTGGCCCGCGGATTCCGGCGGATCTTGATCTCGCCCGCGAACTTTCGCAGTACGGCTTCGGTGCCGTCGGCCGAGGGGCCGTTGACGACGATCACCTCGAAGTGGGGATAGCGCTGCCGCCGCAGCCGCAGCAGGCAGCTTTCGAGGTGTGCCGCTCGGTTGAGCGTGCAGATCACCACGCTCACCTTCGCGGAGCCGGCCGTGCGCGCGAGCGGCGGTGCATGGGCAAGACCGGCGAGCAGTGCGTCGCGAGCGGCCGGAGGGCTGGTTTCTTCCAGAGTCCACGGCTCGGCCGCTTCAAATCCCAACCTGCCGAGCACGCTTTGCACTCCGGTATCCATGGCCCAAACCCGCTCGAAGCCGCGCGTGAGCGAGGCCAGTTGCCGGGCAGCGCGCGCGTCCAGCCCGCGGCTGTCGCAGAGCAGCGTGCGTATGCCGGGGAAGCGCTCGGCCAGGTGGATATCCGGCGCTTCGCCTGTGTAGTACCAGATCAGAATGTCACTGGCATCCTCCGAGAACGCCAGATTACCCAGAGGTTCGGCGAACGCGCCCGGCTCCTCCGATGCGGAGTAGACGCGGCAGGCGCCGCCACGCTCGAGTTGATGCGCGGCCAGGCCGAGAAGCGCGCGGGCAGCCGGCGTGGGGTCCGTCTCATCGCCGATCACCAGGTGCAGCGTCATCGCGAAGTTTTGCCGCCGGGTTTTCCGGGCGGAGGGATGCGGGCTTCGAGGTCTTCGAGCACGGCTTGAAGCGCGCGGGCCGCCGCCGCCGTGTTCTCGGCATGCTGCCGCAGCGGCCGTGTATACCAGGGCAGCAGCCCGTGTATCACGCGCATCACCGGCTTCAAGTGCATCGGGTAATTCGCCGGAAGCTCGCCCACGCGCGTGGCGCTCTCTTCAAGCTCCCGTATGGCCGCGCGCAGGGCGCGCCATGCCTCGCCCTCCCGCGCGATGCCCTGAACGGGTTCGTGTACCGTTCCGTCTTCGCGCGGGATGCGCAGCCGGTCTCGAATCTGTAGAAGCAGTTCGTTCGATTCCATGGCGCGGGTCTGCCTTACCGGGTAATTCTCTCAAAGAAACGCAGGCTCTTCCGGGCTGCGTTTTGCCAGGTGAACTGGCTGACGTGCGCGCGCCCCGCCCTGGCCAGCTCCGCGCGGAGGGAGGCGTCGCCGATCAGCCGCGCGAACGCTTGCCGCAGGTCTGCTTCGCTGCGCGGATCCACGTAAACCGCGCCCGGTCCGCAGACTTCGGGCAGCGAAGAGACTCCCGAGGTGAGCACTGGAACACCCGCGGCCAGCGCCTGCGCCGGCGGCAGGCCGAAGCCCTCGTAGAGGGACGGGTAGGCGAAGAACTCCGCCGCGCGGAACAGCCCCGGCAGGTCGGCTTCCGGCACGTAGCCCAGATAGCGCGTGGAGCCGGAGCCCGTGCGAATACGTTCGATGGTGCTTTGCTGTTCCCAGCCCACCGGCCCGGCGAGAATCAGGTGGCAGTCTTCGCGTTCGTCGCCGCCGAGCGCCGCCCAGGCATCGAGCATGCGGTTCAGGTTCTTGCGCGGCTCGATGGCGCCCAGGTAGAGCGCGAAGCGCGCCGGCAGTTTGTAGGCGGCTCGCACGCGCCCGGCCTCGGCTTGCGGCACGTCGAAATAGGCCGGCGCGATCCCGTTCGGGATCACCTCAATTTTTTGCTCATCGAGGCCGAGCAAACGGCAGGCATCGTCCTTCGTCGCTTGCGAGACCGCGATCAGGCCGCGCGCCCGGCCATAAACCCGTTCGGCGAACTCCTTGTTCGCGCGCACATTCGCGGCGCTATGCGTCTCGGGCGTCAGCCAGACGGTCATGTCGTGGATCGTGGTGGAAATCGGCGGGTTCGACGGCGGCTGATGCAGATGAATGGAAACGTGGAAGAGATCGGCTCGCGGGGCCAGCAGGTTTCTCGCGAACCCAGGCGCCTTGTTGAAACCGTGCATATAGGCGAGGCGCAGCCAGGTATTCAGCCGGGGCAGCGTCGAATGCTCATGGTCGAGCGTTTCCGGTAAATCAAGAAATGGGAAACAGGTGATTTGATGCGCCGGGCCTTCCGCCTTGAGCGCCTTCACCCACTCGTGGAGAGCCGTCTTTACACCGGCGCTGCGCAGCAGGAACGGAAAGGTGTCGATGGCGATCTTCATGGCGCGGCCGTCCGGGAGCGCGGCTTTGAGCCGAGCGGCCGGTTCGTGAAGAGAAACTTGCCGCCGCTTTCGCTGACGCCGTGCAATCGCTCTTCTCCGACCAGTTCCCGGATCGCGGCCACGCGAGGCGCTTCGACCGCCAGGTAATAACGCTCGGGAGATTCCCATTTCCTCACGAACCCGGCGTCGTCCAGAAAGACATTCGGCGCGCCCGGCGCATGGCTCCCGTATTCGAGGTTGTTCACCCGGCCGTTGAGCAGCAGGACGCGCGTATCCGCGTAGAACGCGATGGAACTGAACGTATAGAACTGATCGTCGAAGATGAGTTCGCCCGCGGGAGCCGCCTTATAAGTCACGGCCAGGTTTCGCGTGGAGAGGTAAGGGTCGAAGGCAATCAGCGCCAGGCGTGCGGCCGAGAAGAACATCACCATGGCCGCCGCGATCACCAGGGCAGAGCGGTAGCCGCGGAACAGAAAGGCCCCGGCCGCTCCGGCGAGCATTGCCGCCCCCGCCACGGCAAGCGGTGCTTTCAGGTAGGCGAAGGAATCGAGGGTAAGATCCTCGAGATGCCCGAGCGCCAGCGTGTAAGCGTCGGGGTTCGAACTGAGCGCGCTCGCGATGTCGCCCTCCACGGGGATGCTCCAGACTCTCGCCAGCAGATACACGATCGCGGCGAGCGCGAGCGAAAAGACAACGCCCGTGAGGAGGCGCGCGGCCCGGTTCCAGGCCGCCATGGCTTTTGGCTCCCGCGCCGCCATCGCGCACGCAACCAGGATGGCGAAGGCCGGATAGGCGGGCATGGTGTAGTATTCCTGCGTTGTCGAAAAGCTGAAGAAGAGCAGCACGAACGCAATCGTCGCGAGGCAGAGCAGGCGCGTGCGCGCGGCGCGGTTGGCGTCGTGGAAGCGCAGCCGGATGACGCCCGGAAGATAGGCCGTCCAGGGGAAAACCCAAAGCAGATGGTAGAGCCAGAACTGCAAGCGCGGCACGGTGTTGTAGTCGCGAGGGTAGCGTAGATTCAGAAAGCGCAGCAGATGCTCGTTCATGAAGTAGAACCAGAAGAAGCCCCGGTAGTCGCCGGGCTCCGCGCGCGGGGTGAAATCAAAAAGCGGCGGATTCGCGAGCATCGCGAGAATGTGCCAGGGCGCGGCCACGGCGAAGGCGATCCCGGCGCATTCCGGAATGTGCAGGCGCTTCCATGTCGCGATCTTGAAAATCTGGCGCGTCGCCAGCAGGTAGAAGAAGATCGCGCCCACCGGTACAACGCAGGCGAGCAGCCCCTTGATCAGCGTGCCCGTGCCGAAACACAGGCCCATCATCATCGCCCACGCGCGAGGATTTGGCTCTTCGGGCTCGATGACGCGCAGGAAGCACCAGAGCGAGAGCAGGATCGCGAGCGTCAGCATCACGTCTGAAATCATCACCCTCGTGAAGAGAAAGAGCCCCACGCACGTGGTGATTACCAGGCCGCTATAGAGCCCCACGAGCGCATCGAAGGCCCATCGGGCGATCCGCGCCGTCGCGAAGCAGAGGAGTATCGCGGCGAGCGCCACCGGGATGCGCGCGCTCCAATCGTGAACGCCGAAGATTCCGAAGCTGATGCTCATCAGCCAATACTTGAACGGGGGCTTTTCGAGATAGGCGATGCCGTTGATCCGGGGAGTGACCCAGTCGCCCGAATGCAGCATATCCCGCGCGATGATCGCCTGCACGGAATCGACGTCGTCCATCAGGTAAGGCGGCGCGGCGATGCCCGTGCCGAAAATAGCGAGCGCGAAGAGCAGCACCAGCCATTCCGGCCGGCGGAAGAGCAGGTGGCGGAATCCTCCGTTCGGCGGCAGCGCCTCGGTGGGGGTGGCTAGAGTGGCCATGGCTTGGCCCCCTTCGTATATCGCCGGTGTCCCAGATCTCTACTCATAGCGAAGAGCCTCCGCCGGGGGAATCCGCGCGGCCGTGCCGGCCGGATGCAGCGTGGCCACGAAGCTGACAAAAAGCGTGACGCCGGTGATCCACAACGAATCCAGCCAGCGTGGCTCGAAGGGCACGTAGCCGAGCGCGTAGACTTCGGCGTCGAGGGAGATCCATCGGTATTCATTGGCGAAGTGGCAGAGTGTATAGCCGGCGCCGAGGCCGATCGCCGTGCCCACCACGGCGATCAGCACGCCCTGTGTGATGAAGATACCGCGGATTTGCGGCCGCTTTGCCCCCATTGCCATCAACTGCGCGATGTCGCGGTGTTTTTCCATCACCAGCATTACGAGAACGATGAAGATGTTGAGCGCGGCCACTAATTGGATCAAGCCGATGGTGATGACGGTGACGACTTTTTCCATTTTGAGAGCGTCGAGGATGCGGCGGTTCTGCTCCATCCATGTTTGCGCCACGAATTGTTTGCCGGCCAGCTCCACCGCCTGCCCGGCGATGCGCGGCGCGGCGTAAATATCCTTGAGCCGAAGTTCGATGGTGTTCACCACATCGCTCGTTCCCAGGATGCGCTGGGCGCTCTCCAGCGACGTAAAGGCCCACCCGGCGTCGATCTCGTAAAAGCCCGTCTCGGCGAGGCCCTGGACGCGGTAGCGGACCGAGATCGGCCGCGGCCCGAAGGGAGTGAGTTCTCCGGCGGGATTGATTACGTTCACCACGCTGCCGAGCATCATCCCCGTGCGTTCGGCGAGTTTGGAACCCAGGATGATGCCGGGGTAAGGACCCGCTTCGCCCAGCCGCCTGGCGTCACCCTGCTTGACGGCCTGGCTCAGCCGGTCGATGGCGGCCCGGTCGCTTGTATCGATACCTTTGAGCACGGCACTTTCCGCGAGCTGTGGCCCGGTGAGGATGATGGTGCCGTAGAGCGCCGCGGAGACTTCCGAGACGCCTTCGAGCTTGCGGAGTTTCGCTTCCTCCGGCCGCCAATCGGCGATGCCTTCTCCCGGGACTTTTTCGAGGATGTTGACGTGCGCCGTCGCCCCCAGCAAGCTGGCCTGGAGGTTGTTGCGAAAGCCGTTGTTGATCGCGAGCGCGATCACGAGCGACATCACGCCCGCGGCCACCCCGGCCACGGAGATCGCGGTGATGAGTGAAATCGCGGCGTTCTTGCGGTGTGCCCGCAGGTAGCGTTTGGCAACGAAGAATTCGAACGAGGCGCGCGCCACGCACTAACCTTCCATCTCGCGCAACTGGGCCGCGATCCCGATGGCGCCTTCGGGCCGCAGTTGCGGGAAGAGAATGACGTCGCGAATCGAGCGGCTGTTGGTGAGCAGCATGGTGAGCCGGTCGATTCCGATGCCTTCGCCGGCCGTGGGCGGCAAGCCGTAACAGAGCGCGCGGATGAAATCCTCGTCCATCTGGTGCGCCTCTTCATCGCCGCGCCGCTGCATTTCAAGCTGCGTGTCGAAGCGCCGCCGCTGCTCCCGCGGGTCGTTCAACTCGGTGTAGGCATTACCCAGTTCCATGCCCGCCGCGTAAATCTCAAAACGATCCACCATCGCCGGGTTCGCGGCGTTTTGCTTTGAGAGCGGAGAAAGCTCCACCGGGTATTCGTGGATGATGGTGGGCTGAATCAGATGATGTTCGGCGACGCGCTCAAACAGTTCGCCGAGCGCCTCGCCGGGCGTGGCTTTCGCGGAGTGGCCGCTCAGCCAGGCGGGGTCCGAAAGCTGGCTGAGCGTGGGTTTTGATTCCTCCGGCCAATACTCGATGACCGCTTCGCGCATGGTGAGGCGGCGTATGGCGTCGAAGTCGAGGCGCTGTCCCTGGTATTCCACAACCGTGCCACCCGTGGCGTCGATCGCTACCTGGCGCAACAACTCCCCGGTGAAATCCATCAGGCCCTGGTAATCCGTATAGGCCTGGTAGAACTCGAGCATGGTGAATTCGGGGTTGTGCTGGGTGGAGACCCCTTCGTTCCGGAAATTCCGGTTGATCTCAAACACGCGTTCGAGGCCGCCCACCACGAGCCGCTTGAGGTAGAGCTCCGGGGCGATGCGAAGGTAGAGGTCGATATCGAGCGTGTTGTGGTGCGTGACGAAGGGGCGCGCGGCCGCGCCGCCGTAGATGGGCTGCATCATCGGCGTCTCCACCTCGATGAAGCCGCGCGCTTCAAGCTGGCGTCGCAGGGACGAAATAATCTTCGCGCGGGTCACGAAAACGTCGCGCACATCCGGGTTCGCGATGAGATCGAGATAGCGCTGGCGGTAACGCGTCTCGACATCCTCGAGGCCGTGCCATTTTTCGGGCAGAGAGAGCAGAATCTTCGAGAGAAATTCCAGCCGCGAGGCATGGACGGTAAGCTCGCCGGTGCGCGTCCGGAACAGAAAGCCCTCCACGCCGATGATGTCCCCCGCTTCGAGGAGTTCGAACAGGCTGTAATCGGCGTCGGAGAGATCGTTCTTGCGCAGGTAGACTTGCAGCTTCTCGCCGTTCTGCTGCAGATGCAGAAACGAGGCCTTGCCCATCCGGCGCACCGTCAGGACGCGCCCGGCGATCCGCACGTCGAGGCGCTCCGCCTGGAGTTCGTCGCCGCTTTTTTCCCCGTACTCAGCCAGAATCTGGTCGATACGATGCGTAAATTCGAAGCGTTGTCCGTAAGGACGGAAGCCGAGCGCGGCGATTTCCTCGATCTTGCGCAGGCGCTGGCTAAGTAATTCCTGTTCGAGTGACAATGATATCCCCCAGGGCAAAACCCTTATTATAATTGGGGTTGTCTTCAGTCTCCATCGTTATCCCCGCCTATAACGAGGAAGCACGCCTTCCCGCCACGATCGATTTGGTGCTGGCGTATCTGCGCGCGTCCCGGCGGTGGGGCGGCTGGGAAGTGATTGTGGTGGACGATGGTTCGGGGGATGAAACCGCGGCCATCGCGGAGCGAGCCCGCGACGCCGAACCTCGCCTGAGCCTGCTGCGCAACCCCGGCAACCGGGGAAAGGGCTATAGCGTGCGGCACGGCATGCTGGCGGCGCGGCACGATTGGGCTCTCTTTTCGGACGCGGATCTCTCGACGCCCATCGAGGAACTGGACCGCCTCCACGATGCCTGCCTGGAGCGGAATTGCGCAATCGCCTTCGCCTCCCGCGCGATCGACCGCGGCCTGATCGAGGAGCGCCAGAGCCTGTTGCGGGAGTTCGGCGGGCGGGGCATCAATCTGCTGATGCGCCTGATCGTGGGCCTGGATGTCGCCGACACTCAATGCGGCTTCAAGCTGTTCTCGCGGGAAGCCGCTCAAGCCGTTTTTCCATTGCAGACCATCGAGGGCTTTGGATTCGACCCCGAGGTGCTGTTTATCGCGAGAAAACTCGGCTTCCGTTATTGTGAAATTCCCGCCCGGTGGAAGCACGTGGAAGGCACCAAGGTTCGGCCGGTCAGGGACGGCCTTCGCATGCTGGGCGATTTTGCGCGGATTCGCCGCAACGATCTTTCCGGGAAGTACCGCGCGCCGGCTCGCCGGTAACCCTGTCGGCGGATAGTCCGTACCCTGCCCGGTCCCCATATAATGAAACCGTTATGCAATACCGCACGCTTGGACGCACCGGATTACGGGTAAGCGACATTGGTTACGGCGGCTGGGGCATTGGGGGCACTCAGTGGCTTGGCGGCGAGGATGGCAAATCCATCGCCGCGCTCAACCGCGCGATCGAACTCGGCCTGAATTTTATTGACACCGCGCTTGCCTATGGCGACGGACACAGCGAGCGGCTGGTCGGGAAAATCGTGCGAGAGAGCGCTACGCCGGTTCTCGTTGCCACGAAGATTCCGCCCAAGAACCAGATCTGGCCAGCGCGCGCCGGGCATCCCCTCGAGGATGTGTACCCGTACGATTACGCGATTTCCCGCACGGAGGAAAGCCTCGCGAACCTGGGCCTGGAGCGAATTGACCTGCAACAATTCCACGTATGGAACCCGGAGTGGGTGGAGCGCGATGAGTGGCGGCGCGCGATAGAAGATCTGAAGGCGTCTGGTAAAGTGAGGTTCTTCGGAATCTCGGCGAACGACCATCAGCCCGATAGCGTGATCTCCGCCCTCGAGACCTGCCTTGTGGATACCGTTCAGGTGATCTATAACATCTTTGACCGTTCGCCGGAATTCAACCTTTTCCCCTACTGTGAGGATCACAAGATCGGAGTGCTCGCGCGCGTGCCTCTCGACGAGGGTGCGCTCACGGGAAACATTCGGGAAGATACGGTGTTTGAACCCACCGAATTTCGCGCCGCGTACTTCCGCGGCGATCACAAGAAGCAGGTGGTGGAGCATGTGGAGCCGCTGATCGCGGATCTGCACGCGGCGGGCGTTACGCAGCCCCTCGCCGAAGTGGCGCTGCGCTTCTGCCTGTCGCATCCGGCGGTTTCCACGGTAATTCCAGGGATGCGGCGCATCCGGCACGTGGAATCGAACTGTGCCTTGAGCGACCAGGGTCCGCTGCACCAGCCGCTGCTTGAACTCCTGGAGCGGCACGCCTGGGTGAAGAATTTCTATCCGGATTGAGCGCACGCCGGAAGGCTTAGCCGGGGCGCGAGTAGAGCGAGGCGATCGGCACGCGGGCGATATCCGTCTTCGAGAGCCCCGGCAAGCCGTCGCCGCCCGAGACAAAACCAAGCAGGACATGATCCGCCACAAAGTGGATGGCCGTGTAGCAATACCAGCCATCCGGGGAAGCGAGCAGGTCTCGCTTGTTCGTCCATGTCCGGCCCTCGTCGCGAGAGATGGCGAGCGTCAGCGGCGTGCGCCGGCCACCCCGCTCATCGGGCCCGGCATCGCGGGCGCGCCATTCCTCGGGGACGGCGGAGTGGTCGTTCCAAACCGCCAGCAGGTCGCCGGTTGAGGGAATGCGCTTGATGGAAGCGGGCGCGAGAGGAGAGATTAGCGGCGAGGGTTCGGGCGGGCTCCATGTATCGCCTTGGTCTTTCGAATACGAGCGGTACTGGCGGCCGAGGCGGGTGCGGATGAACATCAGGATCCGCCCGTCCTTCAATGCGACAACGCCCGGTTCCTGCAAGCCCGCCGGACTCGCGGTGGGGCACTCGAGCACGCTCTTGCCGCTCCGCCACGTGAGGCCGTGGTCGTCGGAATAGCAAACTTGCGCCATGCCGCGCGGGTTGTAGTTCCCGTCGCGCGGAAGATGGCGGGCCAGCGGCATCAGCAAGCGGCCCGAGGCGAGTTCCACGACGCGGTCATTGTTCAATACCCAGTAGCCCTCCCCGAAGACGCACTGCACCGGCTCGCTCCAATGCGCGCCCTCGTCGCTCGATACGCGCAGGAAGGGCTTGCAATCGAACACCGAGTTCTTCCGAAGGTAGAAAAGGGCGATGCGGCCGTCCCCGAGCCGGAGCAGGCTCACGCTCATCACGTTCATCGCGCCTTCGTTGGCCACCAGGGTTACATCGTCCGGAGTCCAGCTCTGGCCGCCGTCGCTGGAGAAACGCGCGGCAATGATGGCGGAATCGTGATCGCCCGTGCCTCCGGAAAACTTCGTATAAGCGAAGAGAATGCGGCCGTCGCGCAGCGTGACAAATGCGCCCTCCGTATTGCGAGGGTTGCCCGGGCCGGGCGGGAGCAGCGGAAGAACGGCGGCGTTTTTCACGGGAGGGTTTGGGGAAAGCTCCCGCGCCAGCGCCGGCAAGGCAACGGTGGCAAGGGCGGCTTTGCCCAGCCATTCCCGCCGTGTCCCGTGCATTCCGTGCGACTGTTTGTCCATGGACGCCCCCTTCGATGCTCAAAAGCTACTTGCGGAAATTTTCCACCCGGTGGAAGGTTAGATAGTTGGCATCATGCCCTCGCGGCGCGCCGCCTTCCTCGTCGTCGAACGCGGTGCGGGAGGCGACCACCAGATCGTTGCCGTCGAACTGCCAATCAACGTATTGGAAGGCGTGTTTTTCCGGGTCGGGGTGCGAGAGTACGGTGTGCTTCACGTCCCACTTGCGGAGATCCTTCGACGACATCAACACCAGCGTATTGCGCACCGAGGCCGGGTCGGTGGCCGATTTTTCGAATTGCGGAAGGGCCGGATTCGAGAGGGTCCAATAACGCTTGCTCTTTGGATCCCATCGGATGGTGAACTTCTTGGCGCCGCCGGGGAAGGGAATGAGGCGCTCGAACGCGAGCTTATCGCCGTTGACGCGCACGATGGCTGCTTTCTCGATGTTCGCGACACGCAGCACGATCAGGAGAGCACCCTTCCGGTCCACTACCACGTTGCCTTCGAGCCAGTGGTCGCCCTCGGGCGCCGAAGCTTTGGGGTAGGGCAAACGCTCGGTCATGCTCCAACTCGCCGGCTGCATGAGGTCGGCGCTGGCTGGCGCCGAGATGGCCAGGGACTGGAAGAATCCCCATTTGCCCGCCGGATGAAATTCCATGGCTCTCCACAACCTGCCCTGGTGTTCCACCATGGGGACGGGAGCGGTATGATACCCGGCGTCTTCCGTGAGATACGAAGGGTCGCTCCAACTCTCTCCGTTGTCGAGGGATCGCCGGATGACGATGCGGCCGTATTCGTAAGTGGTTCCCATCAGGTACAGCGCGCCGCGATGCACGAAGAGGTTCGACCAGAACTGGTCGTGAAATTCCGCGGCGCGCCTCCAGGTCTTGCCGCGATCCGCCGAGCGGAACACGCGCGTGACGGCCGATTCGGTGGAAGTGGAGCCCTTGCCGAAGAAATCGTGAGACGCCACGTAATCGCCGTTCGGAAGGATCGCAATGGAGGGCGAACCGATGTACTGGCGGGTTGAGGCGAATTGATGGTCCACCACCACCCCCGGAGGAGGAGGCGGCGACGCCA
>CAZXBZ010000023.1:0-8713 GCA_964639135.1 uncultured Solibacteraceae bacterium
GCAGCAGTTGCGTTAGCATGCGGTCCAGGCGGTAGGGCTTCTCGTGGACGTCTTCGAGGAAGACGAGACGGTTGCTGAAATCGGGCTGGTAGGGCGTGCCCATCAGACTCGTGATGAGTGTAAGGTTGCCGCCGATCAGGCGTCCGCGGGCGACGCCGGGGTGCAAGGTGGTGATGCGGTTGGCCCGTTCCACGCGCCCCGGCCGCGTCTTGAAGGGCGGCGGCGCGCCGATAATCGTGCCCGCTTGCGGGTTCATCAGCACCTTGCGGAATTCCGCGATGCTGTAGTCGGTGAACTGGCTGAGCGCGGTCTGGCCGTGGTAGGTGACAAGGCCGCATTTGACGTGCAAGGCGCAGTGGAGCGCGGTGATGTCGCTGTAGCCGATGAGTGGCTTGGGGTTGGCGCGGATCGTCTCATAATCGAGAAGCGGCAGAATCCGCATGGCTCCGTAGCCGCCGGCGAGCGCCATTACGGCATCGACGCTCCGGTCCGCGAACATGGCGTTGAAGTCTTCCGCGCGGGCGGCGTCCGGGCCCGCCAGATACTGGGTGCGGTCGAAGAGGTGTTTTCCCGGCTTGGCCTTGAAGCCGAAGCTCTCGACGAGTTCGAGCCCATAGCGCACCGTTTCGTCCTCGCCGGCGGGGCTCGACGGGGCGACCACGCCGATCGTCATCCCCGGCCGCAAACGCCCCGGTTTCAGCAACGGAGGTGTATCGGGCGGAACGCTCTGCCCCGCCGCGCCATCGGCCAGCGCGCCAATCCCTCCCGCCACCCCAAGCCCGCCCCGCACAAACTCGCGCCGCTGCATACGGTTCCCCTTCCTTAGTTCTACAGGGTTACAAAAGCGAACGGCGGCGGCAACCGGCGGGAGTGGTAGGCCCGGCGTCATGTAAACTTATTGGTCCTCTGTTGGACCTCCGAAGCGGTTATTTTCGGATGATTTAAGGGGATCTAACCGATTGATTCTAAGATGGTAGGCCCGGCGTGACTCGAACACGCGACCCTCTGCTTAGAAGGCAGATGCTCTATCCGACTGAGCTACGGGCCCAAGTGCTTACAGGGTAACACGGCGGCATTCGCTGATCGCTGAGTGACGCGGCTTCGGTTGTGCGTCTTTTCGCGCGGGGCGTGGCTTGGTGGCGCTGGGGGGGCGCGGCCGCCCTTACCCGCTGTTCGAGAGGATGGGGAACTGCTCGATCTCGCTCGTGGTGACGCGCTTTAGCTGGCCGCAGGCGGCGTAGATATCGCGGCCGCGGGGCTTCCGGATGAAGCAGGGCATGGCGCGGCGGAGGATGCCTTGGAAGCTGGCCACCCGTTCCGGCGCCGGAGTGCCGTATGGAATGCCCGGGCCGGGGTTGAGGGCGATCAGGTTGACGATGGCGTTCAGGCGCGAGAGCAGGCGGACCACGCGGCGCGCGTCGGCGTCGCTATCGTTCACATCCTTGAGGAGCACGTATTCGAAGGTGAGTTTCTCCCAGGGACGCAACGGATAGCGCGCGCAGGCTTCGAGCAGATCGGCCAGATGGTACTTGCGCGTGATAGGCATCAACTCACGGCGGGATTCCTCGGTGGATGCGTTCAGGGAAATCGCGAGCTTCGGGCGCGACTCCGCCGCGGCGAGTTCCTCGAGCTTCGGAATGATCCCGGAGGTGGAAAGCGTGATGCGTTTCGGGGAGATCCCGACGCCATCGGGGTCCGTCAGGATGCGGGTAGCCTTGAGGACGCTGGGCAGATTCAGCAGCGGTTCGCCCATTCCCATGAAGACGACATTGATGCGGTCCATGCCGCCGGTGAGGAGGTTGTCGTCCAACGCCACAAGGACCTGCCCGGCAATTTCACCGGCGGTAAGGTTCCTTTCCAGGCCCATCCGCGCGGTGAGGCAGAACTGGCAATCCACAGGGCAGCCAACCTGGGTGGAAACGCAGATGGTATTGCGCGCGCCCTCCGGCATGAAGACCGTCTCGATGGTTTTGCCGTCCTGAAGGCGCAGCAAGTAGCGCCGCGTTCCATCCACCGATTCGAAGCGCTGGGCGATCTCGGGGCGGCCGACTTGGTAGTCGCGTTCGAGCGCGGCGCGAAGCTCCGCGGGAAGCGTGCTGATGGAAGAAACGTCGCGGCAGCGCTGCCGATAAAGCGCCCGGTAAATCTGGGATGCCCGATAGCCCGGCAGAAGGTGCGCCAGGTGGTTCTGGAAGTCGGCTATTTCAAGCCCCAGCAGCGGCTCCGGCATTGATTTCATCGTAGCATCGGCTGAATTTCACGGCTTTGGCGGCGCGGCGCGGTGGCCGGGAGCGGTTCACTACAATGAGAGACACAATGCATCGGCCAACCTCGACGGCGAAGCCGCCTTCCGCCCGTCACCGCTCCGCCCGGCGCTTCCTGCTGCTGATGGCAGCCTCTTTGGCGGTGGCCGTGCTGGCTGGGAGCGGTCTGGATGCGGAGCGCGAAGAACTCGATCTGCACCGGAACCGGATCGAGGAGCGTTGGGAAGACCTGGACCAGGAACTGCGGGTCCGGGCGCGGCTTGCCGGGGAACTGGCGGCGTTGCCGGGGGAAACTTGGCCGGGCGTTCCGGCGCGGGATTTCATGACAGCGCGAAACAGCCTTGCGGGCAGCATCCAAGTCTTCGGCCGCGCGCGGGGCCGGGAAGCGTCCGTGGAGGCCGGCTTGAGCGTGGAACGGGCGCTCGACCGCTTCCTGAAGGTGCTCGGCGCGGGAGCCACGACGGAGGGCGATCCGGAACGTTCCGCGCCAGCCGGTCTCCGGAGAATGCCCGGTCCGCGTGCCGCCCTCGATGAGATTCAGGCGGCGGAGCACCGCGTGGCAATCCGGCGGACGGCGTATAACGAGGCGATCCAGCAGTTCAATATACGGCTGGCGCTATTTCCCGCGAACCTCGCGGCGTGGATCTTTGGCTTTGAACGCTATCCGTATTACCTGCCGACGGATATCCGGGACACCATTGAAATGCAGCGGCCGCCGCGCGACGTTGAAACCGCGGAGAAGGGCGGCGGCGGGTAGCTCAGGCGTCGCCGCCTTCGAACTCGTCGAGATCCGCCGCCAGGCGGGAGTGCGCGCGCAGCGCGGCCACCGAGGAGGCATGGCTGAAGCCGGCCCGGCGTAACCGGCCATAGGCCCGTTGGAGAGTACGCGGATCTTCCAGCCCCTGTTGCCGGAGCATCGGAGCCAGGCGCTTTTCGAGGTGTGCCAGGGCCATCGCCGCCTCGTCGGTTCCCTCATAGGCGGTGTCCACCGCCTGGGCTATGGCGGCCGGGTCGAGTTCGCGCGCTTCCAGTTCCTGGATCACTCTGCGTTTGCCCACGATGCGGCGGGTGGCGGCGTCGGCGGCCTTGCGCGCCGCGAAGCGGGATTCGTCGAGAAAGCCGAGGCCGCGCAGGCGCGCGAGAATGTCCCCGACATCCCCGGCGGACCCCGCGCGGGCTTCCAGCCTGGCGCGGAGCTCGTGTTCGCTGTAATCGCGCGCGGCCAGCAGTTTCAGTGCGCGCTCAAGGAGTTCGGCGTGGCTGAGAGGCTTCATGGGCGGGCGCGGGAATAACTCCGGTTCGTTCCTCCGTGGACGGCCGGTTCGCGGGATTGGGACGGATGAGAAAACGGCATATTTCGGCAAACTCCCTTCGCGCGCAGGCTGTATGCGAGGGCCAAACAGAGTATTCTATTGGTAGCCTATCGCGTTTCCGAGCGGTTTAAGGCCACATTCCAAAGAATTTGGCGAAGGAGTAGTTGATGGCCGAAGATAGCAAGTTTCCATATTTTCTGTTGGGGCTGGGCGTGGGATTTGTAGCCGGCATTCTGGTGGCGCCGCGCTCCGGCGATGAGACGATTCAATACCTCAAGGACCGCACCGAGGAAGGGAAAGGGTATCTGAAGCAGCGGGCGGGCGAGAGCAAGGAATACCTTGACCGCCAGCAGGAGAGCCTGAAGAGCAAGGCACATGACGCGGTGGAGAAAGGCCGGGAGGCGCTGCTGCGCCAGAAGGAACAGATTGCCGCCGCTTACGATGCGGGCCGCCAGGCGTACCGCGCGTCCGTCGACGCCAGCGCGGCGGCCGCCGAAACCGTGCAGGGACAGGGCGATTCAATTTAGCGGCCTGGCTTGCCGGAAGAGCCGCGCCATGAGGCCGCTCTTCCGGCGCCGCTTCTGAATGCAGCCGGTTGCGGACCGGCTTCAGGCACAATGTAAACAGGGAGAATCCTGGTTCCCATGATCGAGTCACAACTGGCCAACACCATTGTCACGATTGCCATTGCGGTGATCGCGGTTGCCGTCGCCATTCAGGCCATCTCCGCCGTGGTGGCCGCAATCGCCGCGTCCAAGATGAAAGCGGCGGTGTCGGAGATGCAATCTCAGGTGAAACCCGTCGCCGAGCGCGCCATGGAAGTGCTGGAACAGACCCGCGGCATGGTGACCTCGCTTCACTCCCGCGTGGAACCAGTGCTGAGCGATGCCGCCCACGCGGTGGCACAGGCCAAGGCCGTCACCGAAAAGGCGAATGCCATCATGGCCAAGGGCCAGAGCCAGGCCGAGAATCTGGATGTGGCGCTCACCGACACCGTGCAGCGGGTGAGGTCGCAGTTGGGCAATATCGAGGACACGATGGATCACGTGCTGCACGGTGTTCGCAGCACGGCGGACCAGATGAATTCCGGGATTCTGGCGCCGATCCGAAAAGCGAACGGACTCGTGAACGGCGTCGCCGCGGCCGTCGGGTTCCTGATGCAGGGGCGCACCACCGTATCCCGCGCCACGCACGACGAAGAGATGTTCATCTGAGGGCGGTTCCGCCCAAGTCATATTGGTTTCCCCTTTTCTTCGGTTGATCGATATGCTGAAAGCATGTCGTTTATCCGCTTTGCGCTGCTTCCATGGGCAGTCTGCCTGCTGTTCCCGCTAGAGCCCCTTTTAGCGGGCCAGGAAGTTGCCGCGGGAGAGGTGTTGCAAGCGGAAGCAGCCCCAAGCGGCGGAGCGCCCGCGGCCATCGCCACGCTCGCCGCGCGGATCCGGGAGGCAGGGCTGGATCCGGCCGAGTGCTACCGCGTCCGGGATCTCGATCTCACGCGGGAGGACGCCCGCATCTACCTCACCGATGGCTACCTGGTTTTTGGGAAAGAGGTGAACGGCAAGCGGTTTTCCGCCATTTTCGCTGGCGAGACCGACGGCGGAGACGCCGAGATTCTGCTGTTTCCGCCGAGCCGCGCGGAACGGATGTCGCTGGCCAAGTTCACCGGGTCGCCCAATCTCAACGAGCATTTCCGCACGGCGGCATTCCTTTTCACGGATGATACGTACCGCGAAGTGGTACGGCAGGTCGAGGAGAAAGAGGCGGGCCGGAAAGTGCCGGATATCGGCGTGCTCTACGCCGAGAAATACGATGGCCTGATACGGAACCTCTCCGAGAGCGTCGAACTGCGATTGACGAGAGACCTGATGGGCGGGGAGGCCGCGCGGCACGGGTTCTTCTACGCGACGCTGGACGGGAACCGGCTCGGCAACTTCGATTTTGTCCTCGACCCGGCCTCCAGCACGGGAATACGCGTCGGCCAGTTCAGCGTGCGGAGCGAACCCGTCTTCGATACCTGGACGCAGTTCCAATCGCGCGGCTCCGCGGGCGGACAGAGCGCGGCCCGGAGCTTGGATTACCGGGTGGAGCACTATGATCTCGATGCCACACTGGAGCGCGATCTGTCGCTGAAGGTGCGAACGCGCTTGCGGCTGACGCCTGAAAAGCCGCTTGCCGCGATCACACTCCTGATCTCCCACAACATGAAGATTCTGGCGGCGCGATCCGGGGAGGAAGCGCTCGAAGTCTACCGGCCGCGAGCCATGCGGATCAATTCCATCCGGCACGACCAGGATACGGAGTTCCTGGTTTCGCTGCCCAAGGGGGCAGTGCCAGGCCGGCCCGTGGTAATCGAGATTCTGCACGAGGGCAAGGTAGTGCGGGATTCGGGGAACGGCGTGCTTTTCGTGGGCGCCCGGGGCAGTTGGTTTCCAGGACTGGGCAACCGGCTCGCTACCTACGATGTGACATTCCGGGCTCCGAAGGGAATGGAGTTTGTATCCACCCATGAGACGCTGGAGCAAAGCTCCGATGCCGGCGCCACAACCTTTCATGCGTCCGTGAAAACCCCCGTGCGTACGTTCGGCTTCAATGTCGGCGCGTATAAACGCGCGACGGCGCGCAAGGATGGCTTCGTCGTGAACGTCTATGCCAATAAGCACGTGGAGACGGCGCTTGAACCGCGTGGGCGGGTATGGATCGGGCCGGTGCCGGGCGCGACGCCGAGGCGGCGGGGCGTACCCGATTTTCCCGTTACGTCGGTACCCCCGCCACCGCCGGACCCCACGCGGAATCTGGCGAACTTCTCGGTGGAAGTCGCGGAGATGCTGAGCAGGATGAGCGAGTTGTTCGGTCCGCCGGTGCTGAATACCGTGAACGTCTCGCCGATCCCCGGCCATTTCGGACAGGGATTCGCGGGGATGATCTACCTTTCCACCATCAGTTACCTGCCCGAATCGCAGCGCCCGGAGCATGCCCGGGACGTCGCGAACCGGACGTTCTATAGCAACCTGCTGCTGCCCCACGAACTTGCGCATCAATGGTGGGGCAACCTCGTCTATTGCGATTCAGAGCAGGATACCTGGCTGATGGAAGGGCTCGCCACCTACACGGCGCTGATCATGCTGGAGCGGGAGAAAGGGCGCAAGGAACTGACGAACGTGCTCCTCCGTTACCGGGATAATCTGCTGGCCGGTCTGGGAGATGGGCGGATTGTGGATGACGCCGGCCCCATCCTTTGGGGAGAGCGGCTGATCAACTCCCGCGACCGGGGAAGCTGGAATACGATCACTTACGAGAAAGGCGCCTGGATTTTCCACATGCTGCGCGCCCGGCTTGGCGACGACGCGTTTTTCCGGATGCTCGGGGAGCTCCCGAGGAGATTCGCGGCGAAACCACTCTCCACCGCGGCATTTCGCCAGTTCGCGGCGGAGTTCACGTCCGCGAAATCGCCGGATGCGGATCTGGAGGAGTTCTTCGCGGAGTGGGTGGAATCCACCGGCATCCCCCGCATCGAACTGAACGCGGCCATTCAAGCCAGGGCGTCAAAGGCAATTGTAAAAGGCACGGTCACACAGTCCCTGGTTTCGAAGGAGTTCGGGGCCATGGTTCCCGTGGTGATCCGCTTCCCGCGTGGCCCGGCCGAGACCCGCTGGGTTCACACGTCGGATGGCGAGGAGGAGTTTGAATGGACATTTCCGTCGATGCCCTCGCGCGTGGAGCTTGACCCCGATTGGAGCACGCTGCGGCGTGAATGAGCCCCGCCGGGGTTTCACGAGATACTGTAGGTTGGAGGTTTTCAAGAGATGAGTGATGATTTGCGCTATCCGATCGGGCAGTTTTCCTTCGATCCAGCGGCGGCCGCCGGTGCGCGCGACGGGTGGATTCAAGATCTGGAGCGATTGCCGGCGGAGCTCGAGAGCGCGGTTGCCTCGCTGGACGACAAGCAGCTTGACACGCCCTACCGCCCCGGAGGCTGGAGCGTCCGGCAGGTGGTCCACCACCTCGCGGATAGCCATATGGTGGCCTATATTCGTATTCGCCTGGGTCTGACGGAAGACAAGCCCACTCTCAAGGGTTATGACGAAAAGCTGTTCGCGGATCTGGCGGATGCGTCGGCGGCACCCGTGGAGCTTTCGCTCAGCATCCTGAAGGGCATGCAAGCGCGCTGGACCAGCCTTTTGCGAAGTATCGCGCCTGGAGACTTCCAGCGCACCATGCTGCACCCGGTTTCAGGCCCGGGCACGATTGAAAAATATGTGGCCCTCTACGCCTGGCACGGCAAACACCACGTGGCGCAGATTCGGGCATTGCGTCAGCGGAGCGGCTGGTAAGCCGGCGGCTGCCCGGAATTCGTGATTACGGCTATCGCGGAGGAGTGGATGGGGCAGGGGAGTCTTCCATGGAGTCTTCCGCCGCGTGTTCGTCCTCATGGCCGGAATCGCCGATCGCATCCACCAAGGCGCGCAGACGCCCGGCCAGCGGCGCATCAATTGCCTCGATGGCGGCCGCCTGGGCCAGCGCGTCGGGCAGGCGGTGCGCCAGCGCGTAGCTGAAGCCGAGGCTGAAGCGGGCTTCCGCGTTGCCGGGGTCGAAGTAGACGGCATTTTCATAATCGACCAGCGCGAGCTTGCGCTGGCCGGACATGGCCCGCGCGTAGCCGCGATAGTACCAGCCGCGGGCGTCCGTTGGGTTCTTCTCGAGGAGAAAGCTAAGGTTTTCTTGCGCGAGGTTGTAGTGTTCGCGCCAGATATCCACCATGGCCTCGGAGAGCAGGTTGTCGCGAAGCTGGCGTTCGGGGTCCTGGCGCGCCGCGCGCCACTCTTCCCAGGGTTCCCGGGCTTCGACCACAAGCTTCTGGAGACGCGCGGCGGGGACAAACGCGGCCGATGGGGAGCCGAAGCGGTTCTCCCAGATGGTTAAGGCCTCCACCGCGCCATCGGCGTCCAATACGGGGCAACCCGCAATCGGCTCTTGAAACCGGGCTTCACCGGTGAAGGCCATTCCGAAGACCGGAATATCCCGCGGACGCCATGCTTGGACGGGATAGGCCGTTCCTCCGCACGAGACAGTGTGTTCCAGCTCTCGAGGGGACGCGCCAGCGGCGGCCGGGGAAGAGTTGAGCGGAGAAGAGCT
>CAZXBZ010000023.1:8723-16982 GCA_964639135.1 uncultured Solibacteraceae bacterium
GTTCGCTTCCACATCCTCGCCGCCCACCGATTGTACCGGCACGCTCAATTCGCTGGAGAGCTCCAGTTCCACGCGCGCGGCGTTCGCAATCAGGGAGCGCGGCGTCACATAGGCTCCATGCAGCGGAAGCGCCCAACCGCCGGCAATGGGCTGTCCGGTATCGTTCAAGGCTCGAACCGGCACGGGCCGGGGCCCTGTAGCGGGCTCTTCGGCGGCTGTTTCAGCCAGAGCGGATTGTTCCAGCGCCGTGAGCCCGCTCAATAGATATAGGACGACTAGAACCACACGCCACGGCATGCTTCTTGGATGGCGATCCGGCGGACGGGGTTGCGCTGTTTCGCCCCTGGGAATACGCCGCCTGATCATGATATGGCGGGTTGGCCGAATGGCCCTAATGATGGAGAGCGAAACCGCCGATAACTGGAGCAATGGGCGGGAGCGGACCAGGGATGCGCGGCAGCGCGGATGCGAGAGTGGGCGCGGCGCGGGCGGAGGATCACAAACCGGCGGGAGCAATCGAGCGCGGCGCGGGGCGGCGGGAGGATCGGGTCGCCGTGCTCGTGGTGACTTTCAATTCGAGGGAGCATCTCTCCGATCTTATCGGTTCTCTGAGAGCGCAATCTCATCGCACGTGGGATTTGACCGTTGTCGATAGCAATTCAAGCGACCGAACGCGCGAATGGCTGGCGACGCATTGCCCCGAGGCGAGGTGGATCGCCTCTTCGCGAAATCTTGGATATCGCGCCGGGAACCGCATGGCGATGGAGGCGGCGTCGCGGGATGGACGCGCGCCTCGGTACATGCTTCTCGTGAATGACGACGTGGAGTTGCACCCGTTCGCCCTGGAACGGATGGTGGCGGCCGCGGAAGCAACGCCCCAGGTGGCGATTGTGGCTCCGGCGATTCTGGTGCATGCCCATGCCGGGCGCGTCAACGCCGCTGGAAGCTCTCTAATGCCCGCCGGGTTCTATGCCGCGCGCGGTAAGGATGAGGACTACGGCGGCTACCGGCGGCCGGGGGAGATTGCGGCGGCGTCCGGGTGCTGCTTTCTCTATCGAATGGCGGCCTATCGGGAGTTGGGCGGTTTTGACATGATTTTTGATTCGCTGCCAGGCGATTGGCACGCGTCGGCGGAGGATTTGGACCTCTCCTGGAGAGCCTGGCTTCGAGGCAAGCGGGTGGTGTATGAGCCTGGGGCGATTCTCTGGCACAAGTACCGGCAGCGCGCCATGAATCCGTCGCGGTATGCGAGTCTTGTGGCGGGGAGGCTCGCGTTTCTCGCGCTGAATTTTCGCGGCCGGGAACTGCTGTGCCTGCTCCCGCTGCTGCTCGCGACCGAGGCGGCTTTAGCCTGCCATAGCGCCTTGCGCGGATTCCGGTTCGTGCGCGCCTGGCTCGACGGATACATCTGGCTGGCGGGTAACCGGCGGCGGCTGGCCGGGATTCGGAGGCGGCGGCGGGTTCAGGCGCAAATAACGAGCAGCTCCCTTGGCTGGCTGATGCGGGCGTCGGCCCCGATGGCGCCGTCCGTGAGGAACAACCCGGTGGTGCGGGTGGCGTTGATCCTTTGGTTCGCGCTCAACTGGGTTTCGCTTGCAATGCC
The DNA here is from genome assembly GCA_964639135.1 of uncultured Solibacteraceae bacterium. Classification (GTDB taxonomy): domain Bacteria; phylum Acidobacteriota; class Terriglobia; order Bryobacterales; family Bryobacteraceae; genus JACTMJ01. Next base: position 10,327 of record CAZXBZ010000023.1, read on the forward strand.
ACGGATGGCCGGGGCGGGAGGGGCGGCGGCGCGGGCGGCACTGAAGCGCGCGCTGGATTTCTCGGCCGCCGCGCTGATGCTTTTGGCCTTTTCGCCCGTGTTGGTCGGGGTGGGGGCCGCGGTGGCACTCACCATGGGCAGGCCCGTTCTTTTCAGACAAGTCCGTATCGGATGGAGGGAGAAGCCCTTCACCCTCTATAAATTTCGCACGATGCATGACGGCCGCGACCCAACGGGCGTGGTGCTGCCGGATGAGCGGCGGCTGACGCGCTTGGGCCGCTGGCTGCGTTCGTGGAGCATCGATGAACTGCCCCAATTATGGAATGTCTTGAAAGGGGAGATGAGCTTCATCGGGCCGAGGCCGCTGCTGCCGGAATATCTTCCGCGTTATTCCGTGAACCAGCGCCGCCGTCATGCCGTCCGCCCTGGGCTGAGCGGCTGGGCGCAGGTGTGCGGGCGCAATGCCACCACGTGGGAGAGACGCCTCGCGCTGGACGCGGAGTATGCCGAACGGCGAAGCATCGGGCTCGACCTGTGGATTGCGCTGCTCACGGTGAAGAAGCTCATTCTGCGGGAGGGCATCTCCCAGGAGGGCCAGGCGACCATGGAGGAATTTCGCGGAGTGGAATCGCATGGATGAGAGAAGCGGGCGGGGGATGTCCGCCGGGAAGCAGGGCGGTGTAACGGCGGATGGCGCTGGCCGCGGCGGGCGGGTCGCGCTGGTGGTCTATGGCTGCGGGACCCAGGGCCGCGTGATCATCGAGATGCTTGCCGAAAGCGAGAGCTATCGTGAGTTCCAGCTCACCGACGACAACCCGGCGCTCTGGGGCTCATCCGTCTTCTCGCGGCCCGTCATGCCTCCCCTGGAGGTATTGGCCAGTGCCGGATGCCGCTTTCTCTGCGCGATCGGCGGGAATGCCGCGCGGCGCGAAATCTCCGAGAGGCTGTGCCGCGCCGGCCACGCCGCCGTGGCCCTTGCTCATCCCGCGGCCATCGTCTCCGGATCCGCCTCGCTCGGCGCGGGGACTGTCGTGATGGCGCGCTCCGTGGTGAATACGGAAGCACTCGTGGGTGCGGGGTGCCTGCTCAACACGGGATGCGTGGTGGAGCATCACTGTGAGGTCGGCGATTTTGCGCATCTCGCTCCGGGCGTGCTTCTTGGCGGGGGTGTTACCGTGGGCGCGAACGCCTTTCTGGGCCTGGGAGCGGTGGTGCTGCCGAACTTGACGGTCGGGCGCGACGCCGTGGTGGGCGCTGGTGCCGTGGTGATTCGCGACGTTCCGCCGGGAGCCACCGTCGCGGGCAACCCCGCCACAATCTTACGGCCACGGCCACGGCCACGGGCGGCGGGTCCGCGGGCGGTTCCCCAGGCGTGCGCGGCCTGGCCGAGAAGCTGACGCCACTCGGTACAGGTATCGGAGGGCGGGTGCAGCCCCTCCTGCGCTACCGAGCGTCCGCCGGGATCCCGCGGGTTCCGCCAGCCTGCCGAGAGTGCCACCGGCTTACCGAGGGCGCCGCCAGCCCGCCTCGGACGCCGCCAGAAGCGGGCACGATGGAAAGCAGCCGCAATGGGATCGTTATGCCTTTGCCGCCGCCTTCTTCCTGGCCGGCTTTTTTGCCGTCTTCGCGGCGGCCTTGCGAATCGTGCGCCGCGTGGGACGCGAGCCGCCGTCGGCGGCGATCTTCGCGGCTCGATCCGCGAGAAGCTGGAGAGCTTCTTCCATGGTCAGGGCTTCGGGCTGAATGGATTTCGGCAGGGTGGCATTCACTTCGCCATCCGTGACGTAAGGGCCATAGCGTCCGGTCATCACCACGACCTTCTTGCCGCTTCCGGTATCCTCCCCCAATTCCTTGAGAGCGGAAGGCTTCGCGGCGGAACGGCCTCGCAGCTTGGGCTCCTTGAGAAGCGTAACCGCTTCCTCGAGCGTCATGCTGATGGGCGAAAGGCGGTCCATTGGAATCGAGCGGGTCTCCTCGCCGGATTTCACGAACGGACCGAAGCGTCCGTTGCTCGCGATCACGTCCTCCCCGGTATCCGGGTGCTTCCCGAGGACGCGGGGCAGGGAGAGCAGCGCCACCGCCAGATCAAGATCCACGGTTTCTTTTTGCATTCCAGGCAGCAGAGAGGCCATCTTGGGCTTTTTGCCCTCCCCGGCGTCGCCCAACTGCACGTAGGGTCCGAAGCGCCCCGTCTTCAGATAGACGGGCTCGCCGGTCCCTGGATGGATACCCAGGGCGTCTTCGTCGCCCGAGGCGTGGCTCAGCAGCATTTCCGCGGTTTCCGCGTTCAGTTCGTCCGGCGCCATCCCTTCGGGCAGGCTGGCGCGCCGTTCGCCGTCGGAAAGAAACGGCCCGTACTTGCCGATCCGGACCTCCACTTTCGTATCGGAGCCGAGACTTTCGGGCACGAAGCGGCAGGCTTCCCGGGGGTCGATGGATTTCTCGCCCAGCGCCACCTTCTCTTTCAGGCCGGGGAATTTATCGCCGAAATAGAAGTGCTGCAGGTACTCGCTGTTCCGGGCGTTCCCCTTGGCAATTTCGTCGAGATCGTCTTCAAGCTCGGCGGTGAATTGGTAATCCAGCAGGGTCTTGAAGTTTTTTTCGAGCACGGCCACCACGGCCATGGCGACGAAGGTGGGCACCAGCGCCGTGCCTTTCTTGAAGGCGTAAGAACGGCTGAGCACCAGCTCCACAATCGTGGCCCACGTGCTCGGCCTGCCGATGCCGAGCCGTTCGAGCTCCTTGATCAGGCTGCCTTCGGTATAGCGCGGCGCGGGCTGTGTCGTGCGCTCCAGCGCCTCGGCCTGCCGTGTCTTCAGTTCCTGGCCGTTCGTCAATTTCGGGAGCACCCGTTCCTGGTCGGCCAGTTCCGCGTCCGGGTCGTCGGCGCCTTCCACGTACGCTCGCAGATAGCCGGGGAATTCGATGGTTTTGCCGGAGGCGCGCAGCCGCATCTCGTCCGCGGCCACAACCACATTCACATAAGTGCCTCGCGCGTCCGCCATCTGGCTGGCCACGGTGCGCTTCCAGATCAACTGGTAGAGCCGGAACGCCTCTTCGCCCAGTTGCGTCCTGACGACCTCGGGAGGGGTGAATTCCGTGCCGGCGGGCCGGATGGCTTCGTGGGCCTCTTGCGCGTTCTTTACGTTCGTGAGGTACTGGCGCGGCGCGGCTGGAAGATATTCCCCACCGAAATCCCGTTCAATCAGCATCCGCGCGGCCCCGAGCGCCTCCGAGGAGAGGGTGGTGGAATCCGTGCGCATGTAGGTAATGAAGCCGTTCTCGTATAGCTGCTGCGCGAGGGTCATCGTCCGCCGGGCCGAAAGCCTCAGCTTGCGGTTGCCCTCCTGCTGCAGCGTGCTGGTGACGAACGGGGCCGATGGCCGCGACGTGAAAGGCTTTTCCTCCACGGATTCGACGGCGGGCTGCTCGTTCTCAAGTTTCCGCTTCAGCTCCAACGCCCGCGCTTCATCCAGGCGAAGGATGGCGCCGCCGTTCGCGAGATTCCCGGTGTTCGGGTCAAAATCCTTCCCGGTGGCGACGCGCTGGCCGCCCACATGGGTGAGATCCGCTTCAAACTCGCTTTCCGGGCTGTCGTCCCGATAGCGAAGTTTCGCTTTCAGGCTGTAATAGCCAGCCTGCTTGAAGCGGATTCGCTGGCGCTCCCGCTCCACCAGCAGGCGTACCGCGACACTCTGCACGCGGCCGGCGCTCAGCCCTGGCGCCATCTTTTTCCATAGCAGCGGACTTACTTCGTAACCGAAAAGGCGGTCCACGATGCGGCGGGTTTCCTGCGCTTTCACCAGGTCTTCATCGATCGATCGCGGCGTCTTGAGGGCATCCTGAATCGCGGTTTTGGTGATTTCGTGGAACACCATCCGGTGAATGGGCACCTTGGGCTTCAGCGTCTGCACAAGATGCCAACTGATCGATTCCCCCTCCCGGTCGCCGTCCGTCGCCAGGTAGACGGCGTCGGCGTCCTTGAGGCGGTCTTTCAAGAGCTTGACCTGGGCCTTCTTTTCTTTCGGCACCACATAGAGCGCTTCGAATTGGTCGTCGGTATTCACTCCGAGCCGGGCCCACGGCTCCTTCTTCAGATTGGCCGGGATCTCGGAAGCGTTATTGGGAAGGTCGCGAATGTGGCCGTTCGACGCGACGACGTCGTAGCCCTTTGGCAGAAATTTACCGATAGTCCGGGCCTTCGTGGGGGATTCAACGATAACAAGGTTTTTGCTTGGCATGAACGAAGATGGCGGGCAATAGCGCCCCTCCTCTAAATTAGCGCATGATTGGCGGAAGTCTGGCGACGGCGCGGTGAGGCTCCCTGGGCGCTGAAGCACGAATTATCAAGACTAGCACCAAACTTTGGTGTAACGCTGGCCGGCATCCTGCCGGATGGCTCCCTGCATCTCCAGTTCAAACAGCGCGGCGATAATCTCGGAGGAGGTCATGTCGGGGAAGGTATCGAGGAGGTCGTCGAGGCTCCGGCCATCGTCCACGGTGAGCGTTTTGAGAATGCGGCTTTCCGAAGGGGAGCGGGCCGGGGGCGGTTCCGCGGCCTCGATGCGCGCGGGGGCGGGGGATCCGGCTGGAGCGTGCAATTGCTGATAGATGGTTGCGCGATCCTCGGGGTTAAGGCGGGTTACCACGTCGAGGGCGTCCTGGACGAGCGTGGCGCCCTGTTTAATCAGCAGGTTCGGTCCCCAGCTCATGCGCGAGGTAATGTTGCCCGGTACGGCGAAGACGAAGCGGCCCTGCTCCGTGGCGATGCGCGCGGTAATCGCGCTGCCGCTGTATTGGGCGCCTTCCACCACCAGAATGCCCCGGCTGAGGCCGCTGACAATTCTGTTCCGGACGGGGAAATTCTGCGGATAAGAGGGCGTACCCATCGGAAATTCAGAGAGCAGCAGGCCTGAATCCACGATTTGCGCGGCGAGTTCGCGATTCTCGGCCGGATAAATGACGTCCACCCCGCAGCCGAAGACGGCGATGGTGCGGCCCCTGCCCGTGAGCGCGGCTTTGTGAGCGGAAGTGTCGACGCCGCGCGCCATGCCGCTCACGATGGTAATGCCCATCTCGGAGAGATCTTTTGAGAGCCGCTCCGCCGCCGCTTTGCCGTAGGTGGTTGGGCGGCGCGTGCCGACGACGCCGATGGAAATCGCGCCGAGCAGCGTGAGATCGCCTTTTACAAAGAGAACCAGCGGAGGATTCGAAGTATCCGCCAGCCACGCTGGGTATGGCGCGGCGCCCGCGGGCACGATCTTCGCGCCGGCTTCGGCCGCCAGCTCACGCTGGCGGATAGCTTCATCGAAACTGACGCCGCCGAGGACATTTTGCGCCAGGGCACTCGTCAGGCCGGCATCCTCCAGCTCGCGGCGCGAAGCCTCGAAGACCGGCCGGGGGCCGCCGAAGCGCTCGATCAGCCGCCCTCCCCTTCGCGGGCCCATGCCCGGAATTAACGCAAGCGCCAGCGCGAACAGTTCGGTCTCCGCATCGCCCAGCAGCGAGACCGGACTCGGCGGACCGCCGAAAAGGAATCTCTCGGAAGGAGGCATGTGTCTGCTAATCTAGTCGCCGGTATGACGGAAATTCTCACCGAATCGGCGGCAAAGCCCGAAACGCGCACCGGGCGGCGCGAATGCCCCGCCGCGGCCAGGGCATGGCAGCGCGGGAGGAGCGGCTTGTGAAGCGGGACCCCAGCCACTTCGCGGAGAGGGATGTCGTGCTGATCTATATTGCCAGGCGCCTTTCCGAGGCCCTGGATGTAGAGAAGATACTCAGCGCGGAAGCCCTCGATTATTGCGTGGAGGCGGACCAGTACCATGGCGGCTTTCTGTTCCGCACGCTACGGACGGGCGCGTTTTTCTACGTGGATGTCGCGGATGAGCGGCGAACGGAGGAAGCGCTCCTCCGTTCGCATCGCAAACCGCTGGATATGGAATTGCGTACGCGGCATTAAGCGCGCGGCGCGCGCAATTACTCGTCCGTCTCGGGTTCTTCCTCCTCGGGTTGCGGCAGCGCCTTAACCGGGATGGTGGCGATGTTACTCACGTACCAGCTCTGGTAGATCGTGAGCTGTGAAAGCGCATCGGTGGGCGCGCTGGTGTTCAGTTGCAGCGTAACCTCGTAGAGCCCGAAGGTGCCGGGTTTCGCCACCGCGCCGATGAGCTGGGCGGTACGGGCCGCGGCCGTTGAATCCAACTGTTCCGTGAGTTCGTGGTTCGCGGAGCCGGTGTATCGCTCGCCGGTTTTCAGCAGCTTGTTATCCTCGTCGTTCTTCAGCGTGCCAAGGCCCGTTGCATAGACCACAAAGATTTCGCCGGCTTCGAGCGGGTTCTCGTCGGTCACGAGCGCGCCCGCCACATTCGCGCCGCCGAGCGTGTCGCGGGTCGGAGTGAGAGCCACATTGGTGGCGCTTTCGTTATTTACCTCGATCTTGATCGTGTTGTTGATCTCCGGCCCCTCCTGGCGGGCGAGCAAGAGGATACGGGTAAAGAACGGCGTCGGGAAGCCCTCGACATCCGGATCCGCATTAATCAGGGCGATCAGCTTGTCGCGGATATTCCGATTGGTTGCGTTGATTTCATCAAGCGTCCGGATGGCGCTGTCGTCCGTGTTGGGGTCGTCGTCCGGGATTTCAACGATATCTTCGGCGG
>CAZXBZ010000024.1:0-16485 GCA_964639135.1 uncultured Solibacteraceae bacterium
TCTAGGGTACCATGGGGAAACTGCTTAAGGACGACCAGATCTCGAAAGACCTGGGCCTCACACTGAACAAGGTCAACACGACGATCGATAACCTCAACGACGGCAAGGGAACCATCGGCCAGTTGATGGTGAATCCGCAGCTCTACGAATCGCTCAACGGGTTCAGCGTGGAGCTGAAGGAGTTCATGAAGGACGTCCGCGCGAACCCCAAGAAATACCTGCGCGTGAAACTGGCGATTTTCTGAGCGCCGTGAAGACCCTCGTCGTCAACGCGGACGATTTCGGCTTTACGCCGGACGTCAACGAAGGCATTGCGCACGCTCACCGGCACGGCATTCTCACGGCCACTACGCTGATGGCGAACGGGGATGCGTTCGACCATGCGGTGCGGCTGGCGCGCGAGCTGCCATCGCTCGACGTGGGCTGCCATTTCGTGCTGGTGGGGGACGGCTGCTCGCTGGCGGCCCCTTACCGCAAGCTGCCCGCCAGCGTCTCCAAACTCGCGGCCGCGGTCTTCCTCGGCAAACTGGACGTGGAGGCGGAACTCGAGGCTCAATTGAGCCGCATCGTGGCGGCGGGGATTAAGCCTTTACACATCGACGCCCATAAGCACACGCATCTTCTGCCGCCCGTGCTGAACGCCATCGTGCGCGTGGCCCGCCGTTACGGAATCCGCTTCATCCGAAGGCCTTTCGATCTGCCGCTCGGCGCGGTTTCTCCGTACGTTCCATTCGCGAAAAAACGCACCGCGCAGGGCATTTCCCTGCTGCGTGCGCGCTTCCGCCGCATCCTCGAATCAAACGGTTATCTTGCGACGGACCATTTCGCCGGCTTCCAGATCACCGGCCGTTTCGAGGCGCCGCGCCTTGCGAGCCTTCTCTCTCAACTGCCGGACGGCTCCACCGAACTAATGACGCACCCCGGATTTTGCCGCGCCGACCTGGAGGCCGCCCGCACCCGCCTGAAGCAGAGCCGCGAGCTTGAACTGGAAGCACTATGCTCGCCCGAAGTGAAGGAGGCGATGGAGCGAAACGGCATCCACCTTGCCAGTTACCGCCAACTGCTCTGAACGCGCGCCTCGCGATATGGTGAAACATGGAAGCGAACGCGCGACCCTCGAAGGAATCCATGACCAGCGTCATCGACAGCCTGCCCGGAATCGCCATCGAAAACTACCTCCAGGAGGCCCTCCCCTCCGATCTGGTGTTGACCGCGAGCAACCGCCTCGCGCGTGAGATCACTTCCCAATTTGCCAAGGCCGCCGGCCGCCAGCCGGTGCTGATACCCCGCGTGATACCCGTTGCCGCGTGGCTCAAACAATGCTGGCGGGATTTGCAATTCCACGCGGCGATTACGGGAGACGAGACGCTCCCAGACGTGACGCTTTTGAGCGAAATGCAGGAAGAAATGCTCTGGGAGCAGACCCTGCGGCGCGCGGGGGTGGCCGATGCAACGTTGTTTCTTGACGATACCGTGCAAGCCGCAATGCGCAGCGCCGCGCTGGCGGATGAGTACGGTATCCCTTTCGACGACGAAGCCTGGGAACGGGATCCGGAAAGCGCCCAGTTCCGGGATTGGAAGAGAATCGCCGGCCGGATTTGCCGGGAGAAGCGATTCCTGCGGCCGTCAGCCCTTCCGGAATTTCTGAGCACAAGGCTGGACCGCCTGCCCGCATCGCGGGACCGCCGCCTGGTGCTCGCCGGTTTCGAAGAGCCAACGCCCGCGTTTCTAAAACTTCTTGATGCCGCCTCCAGGCTCGCACGGGAGACCTTGCGCCTTGATTCGTCGAACGACGCACCGAATTCGCCGGAACGGATCCACAAGATGGCGGACGCCGAAACGGAGCTGCGAGCGGCCGCCGCCTGGGCCAGGGAAGAGATCGAAAAGAACCCCACGGCCTCGATTGCCGTGGTTATCCCGGATCTGGCGGCGAAGCGATCCCTTGTCATCGAAATCTTTGACGAGATCTTCCTGGGCGACGCCGTTCCGTTCACCGACACCGCCGCGAAGCGGCCTTTCAACGTGAGCCTCGGCGTGCGTCTGAGCGCTACTCCCGTTGCCCGCGCCCTGCTTACGGTGCTGCCTTTTCTGCGAGACGCCGCCGAGATCGAAGACGCGCGCGCGCTATTGCGGGACGCGTACCTCGCCAGGGCAGCGGCGGAACGCCAGGCGCGCGCGCGAATCGAATCCATTCTTTATCGGGAACGGAGAGAGGACGTTTCGATTGCCCGGCTGCTCCAGGCAGTGTCCGACGCCGAACGCGCAACGAGAACATCGCTCGCCCATCTGAAGAACGCCCTCCATCTGTTTCAAGCGTTCCACACCGCGGAGGATCGGACGCCTTCCAAATGGAGCGCACACCTGCGCGCCCTGTGCTCCCAGTGCCTCTGGCTGGGCGAGCCCACACTAAACAGCGCGGAGTTCCAGACGCGCCGTCGCGTGCTCGAAGAATTGAGCGCCATGGCGGAACTCGACGCGATCGCGCCGCGAATGGCCTTTGCCACCTTTGAACGCGTTCTGCGAAGACGGCTCGACGCGGTCACGTTCCAGCCCGAATCCTCGCCGAAACCGCTACTGCTGGCGGGTTTTCTGGAGGTGACCGGGCTGCGCTTCGATGCCGTCTGGGTATGCGGACTCACCGATAGTGTCCTGCCGAGACCCATCGAACCCGACGCCTTTCTCCCCCGCGCTCTTCAGGTGAAGCACGGTTTGCCGCGCTGCGATATCGAGCGGGAGCGGGCATTCGCCGCGAGGATGCTCGAACGAATGGAGCGGCTGGCGCCTCGCCTGACGCTGAGCTATCCCGCGCGTGAAAAGCAGGAGGAGCTCGAACCGAGCCCGCTGCTTGCACGGCTGGCTCAGCGGCATGGGATCGCCATTCAGCAAGTGGAGTGCACACCCGCCGGAACTTTTTCGCCAGATCCCGTGCTTGAAACATTTGAGGACTGGCAAGGCGGCGCGCTGCCCGAAGAATCCGCCCGCGTGCCGCACGGTTCGCAAAGCCTGGCGGATCAATCCGCCTGCCCCTTCCGCGCTTTTGCCCGCACCCGGCTCGGCAGCGAGCGGAAAGAAGCCGAAGCTCCCCTGATGAACCGCATGGATCAGGGGAACCTTGTGCATAAGGCACTGGAAATCTTCTGGCGGAGGGTGCAAACGCATCAGAACTTGCTTTCGCTTACAGACGCCGAGTGCTCCGAACGCCTGCACGCTTGCATCCGGCAAGCTCTCGATGAATCTCCGGCCGGGAAGGGGGATGCTCTGGCGGCCGCGCAGCGCGACGCGGAGGCCATCCGCCTGTCGCAACTGCTCACCAAATGGATCATGGAGGAGCAGCGGCGGCAGCCCTTCAGCATCGCCGAAGTGGAAGAGAAGCGCACGGCGGACCTCGGAGGCATCGAGCTTCGCATCCGCCCCGACCGCATCGACCAATTGAGCGACGGCGGCCTCGCGCTGATCGATTACAAAACCGGCCTTGTGAAACGCTCCATGTGGGATGGCGAGCGGCCCGAGCAGCCGCAACTCCTGCTCTATATGGCCGCCGAACAGCGCCCGGTAAACGCCATCGCATTCGCCTCGCTGAAGACCGGAAAACTTGGCTGGGAGGTATACGGTTCGGATGTGCCCGGCGTCTTCGCCACGAACAAGAAAACTTCCGAACCAGAAGGCGGCTGGGACGATTTTGCCGCGCGCGGCCGGGAGGTGGTGGAACGATTGGCGCGCGAACTTCACGACGGCTTCGCGCCGGTGGATCCGGTCCATGGGGAAGAAACCTGCAGATACTGCGAGCAGAAACCCTTCTGCCGCATCGCGGAAGTCAGGCTTGCCGTCCGCGCAAACCCCGAGGAGGAAGGCGACTAATGGACCAGCGGCAGCGCGAAACCGCCATTCGCCCGGACGGCTCCTATATCGTGCGCGCGCCCGCCGGCTCGGGCAAGACGAGCCTGCTCACGGCGCGCTATCTCCGGCTGCTTGCACTGGTTGAGAAGCCCGAGGAGATTCTCGCCATCACCTTCACACGGAAAGCCGCCGCGGAAATGCGTACGCGCATTCTGAGGGAATTGCGCGACGCGGATTCCGGGACGGAAATCTCGAATGAATACGCAAAGCGAACCCGGGATCTCGCTCTGGCCGCCCTTCGGCGGGATCGAGAGAAACAGTGGCAAATCCTCGATTCCCCCAGGCGGCTGCGCATTGACACTATCGACGCTTTCGAAGCCTCGCTCGTCCGGCGGCTGCCACTGCTCTCTCACCTGGGGCTCGCGCCGCCCGTGACCGAACAGCCCTCCGCGCTCCATGCGGAGGCTGTCCGGGAGGCTCTGCGCGGAATGGCGGCAAACGGCTCGCGCGGCGCGCTGATTGAATTGCTCTGTTTGTTCGACAACAACCTCGACACCGTTTTGAGCTCTCTCAGAACGCTTCTCGAAAAACGGGACCAGTGGCTGCCGGTGATGGGCGCCAATCCGCTAGGGGCAGCCGAGGCCGGAGAGTTGCGGGAGATTCTTGAAGCAAACCTCCGTGCGCTCCTCTCTCCGGCCCTGGGCCGGTTGAACGCGGCACTGCCCAAACACCTTAGCCGCGAGATCGCGCGGCTTGCAAACTATGCGGCCAGCCATTTCGACCACGAGCACCCAAACGCACGGACGCTCGCAAACCTGACGGGCTGGCCCCGGACGGACACGGACGGCTTACCTGAATGGCGCGCCCTCGGCGGGTGGCTTCTCAAGAAGGACGGGGATCTTCGCAAGACAGTCACGAAAAGCGAGGGCTTCCCCAAGGACGAGAAGGCGGCGAAAAGCAGCATGCTCATCCTCCTCGGCGATCTCGTCTCCCACCCGGAATTCCTCGCCGCACTCCGCGATATCCGTGACCTTCCGGACCCATGCTACACGGACGCTCAATGGCGTGTGATCGAAGCGCTGTTTCACTTCCTTCGCTCGGCCGTCGCGGAGCTTCACGTTCAGTTTGCCCTGCGGCGCGAGGTGGATTTCACCGAGATCGCGCTGCGGGCGAATCAGGCTCTCGAAACACCGGAAGGCATTCCATCGCTGCTCGCCGAACGCCTCGACGCACGGATCCAACATCTGCTGGTGGATGAATTTCAAGACACCTCCGTGCTGCAAATGGAACTGGTACGGAAGCTCACGGAAAATTGGATTCCGGGCGACGGCCGCACACTATTTCTCGTGGGCGACCCCATGCAATCCATCTATGGCTGGCGCAACGCACGGGTCGATCTCTTTCTGGATCTCTTTGAGGAGGCGAGGCAGGGCCGCCCGATCCCCAGGCTGCCACGGCTTGAGTCTCTGGGATTGGAGCGGAACTTCCGGTCGCGAAAAAATCTGATTGAGACCTTCAACGAATGGCTGCGCCCGCTCTTCCCCGGGGAACCGGACGCCGCCTCGGGCGCGGTAACCTACGCCGATGCCGCCCCAGACTCCAAGGAAAACGACCCCCAGGAAGAACGCATTCACTGCCGCGCTTTTCTGAGTGATTCGCTCGAAGCCGAGGCCGAATGGGTCGCCGCGGAAATCGAACGGCTCCGGCATAGCACGCCAACTCCGGCAACACCGCGAAAGATCGGCGTGCTTTTCCGCAAGGGGGGGAATGCCGCCGTGGTGGGCCATGCCCTGAGCGTAAGAAATATCCCCTTCCAAGCCATCGACGTCGAACCTCTCGGAAGTCTTCCGGTAATCCAAGATCTGGTGACCCTGTGGGACGCCGCGGGCACGCCCGAGGACAGGCTGGCCTGGCTGAGCCTGCTGCGCGCGCCCTGGAACGCCCTTACCCTCCGAGAGATCGAAACGCTCACGCGAAATACGCCAAAATACGGAACGATCTGGAACACACTTTTCTCAGGCCCGAGCATGACGCCTTTGAGCGGCGAGGCACGGATGCGATTACATCGAACCGTAACCCTCCTGGAAAAAGCGTTCGAATGGCGCGGGCGCGTACCGGCAGCCCAGCTTTTAAGAATGCTCTGGCACGAGAGCGGCGCGCGGCGCTATCACGCGGACGCCCGCTCGCAAACGGCCGCCCAACAGTTTTTTCGGCTGCTCGATCAGCTCGACGAATCAAACCAACTGCGCACTGGCGGGGCACTCGAGGAGGCGCTTGCCACCCTCCACGCACCTCCCGATCCGAACGCGGATGATACGCTACAACTGCTCACCATCCACAAGGCAAAGGGGCTCGAATTCGATGTCGTGTTCGTGCCCTACCTGAACGCCGGCCGCCCGCCCGCCGATATACCGCCGTTAGCGTGGGAAGAAGTGTCCGTGCCGGACTCCGGAGAAAACGGCAAGCCCGAGGAAGTGCTGGTCATCGCGCCGCGCCACGCCATCGGCGAATCGCGCTCGGACATCAGCGCACTGCTCGCGAAGCGGAGGAGCCAGCGCGAAGAGCACGAGCGGCTGCGCGTCCTGTACGTCGCCATGACGCGCGCGAAGGACGACCTGTACCTCTCGGCCACCATCGACCCGAAGAACGCCGTTTCCGTGGACGACCTGAAGCCAAAGCGGCATTCCTATCTCAAGTCGCTCTGGGAGCATTTTAAGGATGAATTTGAGTACGCATTTCAGGAACACGCAGGACAACCCGCCTCCGAATCCACCGAAACCCGGCGGTACCCGTTGCTCCAGAGGCTTGCCTCCGCGGAGTTGCCGGAACTTCCAGTGGAAACCGTTCGCGAAGAGGCGGCGAACGCCGCCGCGCGGCTCCACCGGCCGCACGGTTCCTTCGAAACCGCCGATACCGCGGCGGGCGCCGTATTCCACCGTCTGATGGAACGCATGGCGTCACCGGAAATCCTCGCCAGAGCCGCGGTGCATGGGGAACAGCTTCTCCCTCTGGTGCGCGAAGAGCTGCAAGCGCTGCTGCCGGAGGAGACACACCCCGATCCGATCGCCCGCCGCGTGACGCGGGCCCTGGCCGCGACCGCCGCCTCCGAGATCGGTAAATGGGTGTTTCACCCGGATCACCGGGAAGTAAAATCCGAGCAAAGCGTCGGCCACTTCGAGGGCGGTGAATGGAAAATCTCCAGAATGGACCGCCTCTTCCGGGATCCGGCGGGCATGCTGCACGTCGTCGATTTCAAGCTGGTGGAAACCGGCGTGAGCGACGAGGCGGCTTTTCTTTCCGAACAGCGCGGCATCTACGAAAAACAGGTGGAACAATATGCGCGGCTGTTGCAGCTTCGGCACGCCGAACCCGTAACCCTCACTCTCTACTTCCCTCTCCAGGATCTGCAAGCACAATGGACCGTCGCCCCGCGCGCACAAACGGCGTGACGCACGGAACCGCAACCCTTCGCATGTTCAGGCGGAAATCAGGAACCGAGGCGCACCTTGGTTTCGCGCCCGAGATCCTCCCCGTGCAGCCAGATAAAAAGCGGCGCACGCGGGCTCGGCGCGGGCCAGGGCAGGGCGACGCGTAACTGCTGCTTGCGGCTATCTCCTTCGCGCGGACGGGGAACCGCCGTCACCGGAACTCCTTCTTCCGCCTTCCAGCCGACACGCGCAATCGCTTCGAGATCCTCTCCCAGAATGGAGCCCATAAACTGGCTCTCTCCCATGGGTTCATCCGTCAGGGAAAGCGCCTCGATCCTTGGAAAACGCACCACCCTGCCCAGTGAGACGGGGCTTGATTCCCCATTGGGCGTGCGAACACGGGCAACCACGTCGCACCCGCTTTGGCCGATCCTGCCGGGGTCGAACGTGAGATAGAGGCTTGCCGGATCCGTGGATTGCAGGCGCGCGTCACTATGGCTCTCGCCGGCCCGGAGGGAAAACGGCTCGCCGCGCGAATCCGTGCCTGCGCAACTCAACAGCAGCGTCTCCCCCGCGGCTCCATGCTGAACGCCTATCAGCGCGGTAACAAGCGAGCCGAACGCCAGTTCTCCTTCATGTAATGCGATGCCGCTCTCCTGCTGGTAGGCGACCCGGCTGCTCACAATCGACGGTAGCGGACCGAGGATCTCCACCGCGCGTGTGAGAGTCAGCACATCCGGCCGGTCCTTGAGCTTGATGCGCAGGTCGAGGCGGCTGCCTTCCCGGACGCGGCTGGAAACCGCGGCGTCGAAAACGACCTCTCCCGGCCCGGCTTCCACGCGCCGCCAGTCCACGCCGTCACTCTCCAGGCTTTCGATCAAATCGAGACGCGCACCCTTCAGCACCACGCGCTGCTCTTCCATGCCCTGGTTCAGCCGTAACGGCAGCGCGCTGAGCGCCGGTGGCTCGGGCATCACGGAAAGATCCACTGTCATCTCTTTCCCGCCCGTTTGCTTCAACGCAAGGCGGTACTCGCCCCGCCGCAGAGGTTCCCCATTCAAAAGTACGAACAGGCGCGGCGCATCGGCCGCGGCGGTGCCGGCCAGACGAAAAGGCACGGTGCGCGAAGCAGCGTACGGGTCCCCTTTTCGTGCCAGACCCGCATGCTCCACGAAGCGAAAATTCGCCCCTTCCAATTCAATTTCCACCCCCGAGGCTCCATCCAGCAGCTTGCGGCGCGTACTCTCGGAGATCCGCGGAACCGCGCCTTCCGGCACGGCGCTCACATCGATCGAGCCGTTTGGACGGAGCGTATCCCAATCCCAGCGAGCCGCGAGTTTGTAATCGCCCGGCGTCATTCCAGCGGGCGGCGTGAAGCGCAGCGCGCCACCGGCGGGGTCCGGCTGTACTTCGATGGGGTATTCCCGGCCGCCGTCGCTAGCAACCAGTTTCCAATCCCGCGCGCGGTTCAGATAGCGCCAAAGCGACGGGTTGGAAACCGCCACGTCAACGCTTGAAGCAAGACCCGCGCCGAGATGGCCGTACTGCTTCAGCGTGATTCCCGGCGCCGCGCTATCCGGAATCCGCGAAGCCCATAGATAGCCGACGCGCGTGCGCGAACGCCGATCCGTGTCCTTGGCGCAGAGGGTCATGCGCTGTCCGGCCCCGGCCTGCATCAGGGCGGAGCGAAATTCGGAGCCAGGGAACATCAGGCCGCGCAAATTGAGAAAGAGCGCCGCGCCGCCCGCGTACAATGCAACCTGGTTGCCCCAGAAGAGGCCGGCGACCGAAGCGGCAAGTCCCGCGGATTGCTGCAAACGCTGCGTGGGGTTCGGCGCGAGCGGATCGTACGTAGTGAGTGCGGGATTCAGAGCGTGCATCAGCACCATTGCCTGCTCGCTCGTGGGAGCTTCCCGGTTGATCCGTGACATCGAAACGCCGTAGCGAGAAGCGACGCCCGCGATCGCCGCATCGAGGGATTCGGCCGGACGAGGCTGGCGCTCGGCCTCCGCGAGCACGTTGATGAGGTCTTCGACGCGCTGGTTCTGCTCCGCGTAATCGGCGAGTTGCTGGATGAGAGACGCATCCTTCTTGAGCAGCGCATTCACCTTGCCCTCGCTCAAGCCCTGGGGGCCGAATACCAGCGCCACCAGCTCGACGCGAAACGGCACATTCCACTCCCCCACCTTGTCCGCTCGTACGGGCGGGAGCACTTCAATGCGCCGCGAAGTAACGCCTTTCCGCGACTCCGCGAGAATCAGGGTGACGCGCGCATCGTCCGGGTCGTTTCCCGGGATCGAGACCGGTTGATACTGGATCTTCATCCCGGGGCCGATCTCATTCACCTCGCGGAGCGGGTAGGGCGCGAAGCCATCGGGCTTTACGTAAAGCTTGAACGTCGCGACCGGTTTGGAGCCGGAGCAGCCATTCGGCAGTTGCGCAACGGTGTGAAGAGCCAGCCCGGCGACGGCGAGCAGCAGGATGAGAAAATACCGGAGCATTCGCAATCCCATTAGACGAGGTTCCTCCGCTCGCGGTTGCGCACCGGAGCGTCCGGCCATCCTTTCGTCACCCGGCCAGCATCCGGCGTATATTGACCAGCCCCTGGTTCGAATCCGCGAGCTGGCGCGCCACCATTTCTTCCTTCGTCAGCTTCGGTAATGGCGGCTGAGGCTCTCCCTTTTCAGCCAGCGCATAGAAGCGTATGAATTCACTCGCCGGAACCTCTTCGTAACCGCGCCAGAAATCCGGCTGCTTCACCTTGAGATCGTTGTGCCGGACAGTGATGGTTTCAAGCAGGATGGAAGCCTTCGGACAGCGATCGAGGAGCACCCGAAGCACTTCTCTCATACCGACATTGCCTTCGCCAAACACCACCCAACGGGCGGCCACGCCCTCTTCCGTCCGCCAGACGTAGCTATCCCGCAAATGCGAACTGACGATGTAGGGGGCCAGATGCTCCAGCGCAACCATCGGATCCTCAATGGCCCAGATCGGGTTCCCGGAATCGTAGACGGCACCCACCCAATCCGAACCGGCCTCTTCAATAATCGGCGCCAATTCCCTGCCCTGGTAGTCCCCCGAGTGATTCTCGATGGCCATTTTCACGCCTAAATCCGTAACCTGGGAACGGATCGCGCGCAGAGTAGCGAGCATGGCCTCGGTATGCTTCGCAAGCGGGATGCTGGACCGCCGCTCCGCGGCGCCGCCCATCAGACAGCGCAAAATCGGCGAGCCCAGCAGACGAGCCACCTCCACATGGCGCAAAATCCAGGGCTCGATCGGCTCCTTCTTTCCGCGCCAGCCCGCGGAGGTGGGGCAGATGGTGCCCATGCCCATTTCGAGCAGCACGCCCTTTTCGTCCGCGTATGCCTTCACCTTGCGCGCGAACTCGTGATCAAGGCTGCCGAGCGTGTGGGCGTCGGCGAACTGGATGACTTTCAGCTTGTGCTCCACCGCGTGGTCCACGTACTGGAAGGCATTCCATCCCTGGCTGCGAACGCTCCACAAATCGAGGCCGAACCGAGCCGGATCCCGGCTGGTATCGATGGCGGACGAGGCGCCGCGAGCCATGGCCGCGGCCGCGATCGTTGAAGAGGCAAGAAAGTGGCGGCGGTTCATGGGCGGCGATCCCTCCGTGAAGTTCGAATCAGGGTGAGCTTTATCCAGCTTATCCGCAACCGGGGCGGCATAAGGAACAGCCCGCGGGCACCAGTCACGCCGCCTCCGTACTTGCCGCGTCTACCTCGAATCCCCGTCAAGCACGCCCGGCGCGGGCAGGGGAACATCCGCGCGGATTTCCTTCAGGCGGCGCGTCCGCATATCGCCCAGCCACTCATCGGCGTAACTCCGGCCGAGATCGATGGTGGCGAAGGCCACGCTTCCGTTGTTCGCCGTCTTGGCCACCTCGTCTCCGTTGGGGTCCAGAACGAGCGCGGGAAGGCCGTAGCTCGAGACAACGAGGAACACGTTATTTTCGAGCGCCCGCGCCACCGCCAGACGTTCCGGGCCGTCCCAGATGGGCAATAGCAGCAGATCCGCGCCTTGCGCCGCCAGCGCCCGCGCGGGATCCGGGAAGAAAACGTCGTAGCAGATCATCATGCCAACCCGGCCGAAATCCGTTTCGAACACGGGATAGCCGTCACCGGGCGTCACACCGCCTTCGAGTTCTTCCCGCGGGAGGTACACCTTGCGATACTTTCCGACGAAATTCCCCTTGCGGTCGATCAGCACGGAGGTGTTATAAACCGCTTTGCCGACGCGCTCGATCAGACCCGCCACAATGTACGCATTCTTCTCGCGGGCCAGCTTGCCCAGGAATTCCGTATCCGGCCCCGGGACCGGTGCCGCCACATCAACGTAGTTGCTCCCGCTTCCCACCAGGCTGACCGCCTCCGGTAGGAGAATGATATCCGTTCCCGCGGGGATCTTTTCCTTGATCGTGCGGGCGAACGCGGCTAAACTTGCGGCCTTCGATCCGGTTCTGCCGGGATGCAGTTTCACGCTTGCCACATTCACCTTGCGCGGTCCGGGAGCGGAAACCTCCTTGAAAGAAATAGCATCCCACCACACCTTCCCCTGGGGCGCGTGCAGAAGGAAAAATTGCAGCCGCGCCGACGTCGCGCCCTCCGGGGCTCGCACGACGCTGTCGAGACGGGTCCATTGACCCTCACGGTTCGCCCAAGCCGCGTACTCCGGCTGGCCCCTGCGGCGGTCGCCTTCGCCTCGCCAATCGATGCGCGCCACCACCTGCCAGTTTTCAGCCTTCACGTCTTGCGCGCGATAGCTTGCTTCAAAGCGATACCATTTGCCGGCTTCAACGCCAGTGAGTTCGCGCTCCCATCCGCCGTAGCCCGCCTCATTGCCGCCGCCCGCAACCACCAGCGCTCCAGGTTCCCCAAGGTCTCCGCCGGATTCAACCGAGACGCTGGGCATCGTATCCGGGCGCTGGCTCCAGGTGCGCCAACCGGCGGGTGTGCCCTCCGCGGGCCCGAACGAGGATTGCACAAAAGGCAGATCCCCCGCTCCAAGCATTGCCGTCAGGCCCAGAACCAATCCCACAATCGTCTTCGATGCACGCATCCGCCGCCTCCTACTTCTTTAGTACCCGCCTGGAATACAACGATTCTATCCATTCTCATCCGATAACTTAAGCTCGGGGATAGCGCGAGCCGCAAAACCACGCCGTCTCGGGTGTTATCCTCAGGCTTGTGAAGAAAGCGATTCTGGCTGTTTTCCTTCTGCTGGCTTGCGCGGTCGTGGCCGGCGGCCTCCTGGCACCCGAGAAAACCGAGATTGTCTGGATGGCCCTTGAAGGGAAGAGCCCGTACTGCGCGCTCTCGCTCGCCCTCAAGGCTCCCGCCGCGCACCACGAGCAGGAGGCAGTGAAGGATTCGTTCATCGAACGTTTGAAGCTCGGCGCGACCGATACCGGCTACGAACGGTGGGATTTGCCCGCTTCCAGCAAGGAACCGGCCCGCGACTTCTGGATTCCCGCCGGAAATCGCTGGGTGCTGCCCTTCAACCTGGCCGAGCAGGAACGCGATATTTACAGGATCTCGCGGCCCGACGGAATTCACCCCGGAGATGTCGTGCTCGATTGCGGCGCTCACGTGGGCACCTTCACGCATTTCGCGCTGGCTCGCGGAGCCAGCAAGGTTATCGCCATTGAACTGTCGCCCCGCAATGTGGAATGCCTGCGGCGAAATTTCACCCAGGAAATCGCCGAGGGCCGGGTGGTGGTTTACCCCAAGGGGGTCTGGAACAAGGACGACGTGCTCGTGCTTGAGCAGGTGGGCGATAACTCAGCCGCCGATAGCGTCGTGATGCACCAGCCGGGCGCGAGAGCGGGGAATGAAGTAGCGCTCACCACCATCGACAAACTGGTGGCCGAACTCGGTCTCGAACGGGTAGATTTCATCAAGATGGATATAGAGGGCGCCGAAGCCCCCGCCCTCGAAGGGGCGGCCAAGACCCTCCAGCGCTGGAAGCCCCGCCTGGCCCTGGCGGCCTACCACAAGCCCGATGACGGCGAGGTGCTGCCGGCCACCGTGGCCCGGCTCGCTCCAGGGTACGAATCCCGCTGCTCCTCGTGCATTTCAGATAAGAACGGGGCGCGCCCGGAAGTGCTGCTTTTCAAGGCCAAGCCGTAGGGCGGCCTCGCGCATCGGGCCGCCGCCTGGGCCGTGAGGGCAGGGAACACTCAGCCTTCCACCTCCGCCGGTTCTTCCTGGGATCTCCAGCGGATCGCGCACAGCGCGACGACAAGCAACATGACCGTCGACGCAAGGTAGAGCAGCCACAACACGGCCAAAACGCCGCCGGAAAGCCAGGCGGGATGATTCGCCGAAAGACGTCCGGCCACCTCCATCAACCCGCCCGCCGGCCACTTTCCGGCCCCCCACGCAAGCATTGTTCCGGGCGCGGGCGAACCCAGCCCGGCGTAATAGGGCAGGCTCATCAGGTTCACGGTAAACAGATCCAGGAGGCCAAGCAGGAGCGCCAGACCACCGGCAGCCACCGGCGCGCGCCGTGCGCCCAAAGCGTAACTCAGCCCCGCCACCAGCACCACAACCTCCGCATTCGCCACGCTCGACAGGTACCATCCCACCGCCGTGGAGGCGCCCTGCGTATTGAAGATCTGCCAGCCCTGGTACGCGATCGCCGCCACGAACAACGTGAAAAGCGGCAGGGGAACTTTCCAGAACGCGGACAGTGCGAATCGCGGATCTTCCGGCCTTCGCCGGAGCAACCGGAAGGCCGCGCGCGCCAATCCCGCGGCAGCCACAATCCCCACCGCGCGAAAGATCCAATAGGCCCACTCCTCCAGCAGCAGGAAGCTCCAGCCGCCGATCCAGATATGCGAACCCGACCCGTACTTCCACGCTTCCCACCAGTTCACGCGAAATAAATTAGGCAGCCGCTCGGCCAGGGGAATTGCCGCTGCTTCCACATCCAGCCTCTCGCCGGAGAGCGTGCCCGTCGCCAGAAACGTCGGAATAAACCACCAGCCCGCAAGCAACAAAAACACCACGAGAAAGGCCGTAAACCGGCCGAGACGTTCGCGCCAGCGCGCTCCGCCATCGGCAAGGGCCGCCAACGCGTATACCGGAACGAGAAGAACGCCGTACGCCTTGGCCAGCGCGGCGCCGGCCGCGACGACGCCCGCGATCACGCCCCTTGCCAGCGTGCGCCGCGCTTTACCCTGGCCCGCGAATACCACCATCGCCAGCGCCATCAACACCATCGCCACGCCGTCGTTCGAAACCCGGCCCACGTAGACCGCCAGATTCGGCATCAGCGCGAGCGCCGCGCACGACGGCACAAGCACCGCCTCGCTCTCGAAAACCCTCCGGCACAACAGCCAGAGCAGCGGCAGGCACAGCGATGCCAGGGCCACTAGCGCAAGACGCAGCGCGAACACTCGCGACGGCAGATCCTCGAATCCAAAAGCCGCGTCCAGCAAGGCAAGAAACCGGTACGCAAGCGGGGGATGCTGCGCCTGGTAAATCTCGGCATGCACTTCGGGAGGAGCGGGGGAATCCAGTCTCAGACGAAATAAAGCCTCCTGACGCCTTGCCCGCTCCTCCGGCGGAAGCTTCCAGTACTCGCCGTGGGAGATTCCAGCATCCACGTAGGAGGGAAGGTGCGGCGCCAGAGGCACAAGCAGAAACGACGCCGCGATTTCTCCCGAAACCGGCAGATCCGCCGCGGGGGTGCGGCCGGTTTGCCGGAGATGGTCCACATAGGCCATATGTGCCCATTCATCCAGCCCTTCCCACATGGGATAAACCGCCGCATAAAATACCAGCCGCAGCAGGAAGCACACCCACAGAAAAACGAGCATCCTGGACGGCCGGCGCGGCATCTTGCCAGTGTATCCGTGCCAGCCGGCCAGGACGAAACATTCTTCGCCACTGGACGTGCCGCCGCGCGACGGCCCACGGGGGCCTGAGTTCCCGGTATAATTCAACGGCTTCCTCTCGCCGTGCGATGCTGGCGGCTCTGGAAGCCAGCGGGCCAATGGGTTGCGCCAGTGAAAGACAACAGCGCCGCCCGCCCGGGTGCGCTCCGTTCAAACCTGCTCCACCAAGGGGGAATGATTCCATGCGCTGGACACCCGGCGGCCGCAGCCGTAATCTTGAGGACCTTCGCGGAGGAGGCGGAGGAGGCTCCCGCCGCCCCATGCTCGGCGGCGGCCTCGGACTCGGCGGCATCCTCATCCTGCTTGCACTGAGCTTCGTCTTCAAGCAGGATCTGCTCTCCCCCTTCCTCGGCGGAGGCGGCATTAGTCTCGGCACCTCTTCAGGCTCGAGCGTCACCGCTCCCGTGAATGACCCCTCGGAGGAAAACCAGGTGCAGTTCGTCTCCTTTGTGCTCGATGACACGGAACGCGTATGGTCCCAGATTCTCGGCGCGAACGGCGGCCGCTACCCGGCGCCCAAGCTCGTCCTCTTTCGGGATGCCGTGCAATCCGCCTGCGGCTTCGCCGACGCGGCGACGGGTCCGTTCTACTGCCCCGGCGACCAGAAGGTATACATCGATCTGGGCTTTTTCGACGAACTGCGGCGGCGCTTCGGCGCTCCCGGCGACTTCGCGCAAGCGTATGTATTGGCGCACGAAGTCGGCCACCACGTACAGAACCTCCTGGGCGTGGAACGGCAGGTGCGCCAATTGCAGCGCCAGAACCCCTCCCGGCAAAATGAACTCTCGGTCCGCATGGAACTTCAGGCCGATTGCTTCGCGGGCGTGTGGGCGCACTCCACCGCGCAACGAAACTTGCTTGAAGCGGGCGATGTGGAGGAGGCTCTGCGCGCGGCGGCGGCCGTCGGCGACGACCATATCCAGCAAATGGCGCGTGGCCGGGTGAGCCCGGAAACCTTTACGCACGGCAGCTCCGCGCAGCGCACGCGGTGGTTCAAACAGGGGATGGAATCAGGCAATCCAGAGGGTTGTGACACCTTCGCCGCAAGCGCTTCCGGACGCTGAATTCGCGGCGAAGGCTTGTTCCTTTGACTGCCGCCGGATTTGCGATAGCATGGCCATGACATGGCCATGCGCAATCTTCTTACCCTAGCCCTCGCGGTGGGCTTTTTATTTTTTACCGCCTGCTCCACAAGCCCGACGGATTCGCGTGAACAGCGCATCGAGGTATCCAAGCTGCACGACAAGATTCGGGGCGGCTGGGCCGGACAGATGATCGGAGTGAGCTTCGGCGCCC
>CAZXBZ010000025.1:0-16432 GCA_964639135.1 uncultured Solibacteraceae bacterium
GGCTGACTGGTTTTATGCGCACCTCTTCGAGCATGACTGGATCCCCAAGACCGAGGGCGTCCGCGGTTCGGACTGGAAGTACACCGATTACCTTGGCGAGAAACCAAGGTTCGAGGAGCTTTTCCATCTGAAGAGCGATCCTCGCGAGACGCGGAACCTGGCGCGAGATCCAGCGCATTCCGCCCGGCTCGCTTCGATGCGTAAAAGACGCGCGGAATGGCTGGATGCTTTGGAGAAATGGACTCCGGAGTGCGATTGGGCCGCGCTTGAACCGCCTCCGCGGGCATGATGAGCGTCGCGCCCTGGGAGAGCTTTCAGAGAGTTTGTCTTTGAGGCGATGTCCGCCTCAACCAAGCCAAACCACGATGGAACCAAGCGGCACGGCGAGATACGGAGCCACTTTGGCTGGAACACCGGGCGGCGGAGATCCCGGACCCGCTGAACTCACGGGCGCCGGCGGCTCGTTGTACGTGTAGGAGGCGTCCGCGGGCCGGTCCAAATCCGTTTGGGCGGCACCGTCCGGCCAGAGGATTCCGATGCGGCCGGCATGTTCAAACTCGCCCATTCCGATGTGGAGCGGGTTCCCCTCGTATCGGAAGCTCTGAGTTGCTCCATGCGTCTGAACGGTTACAAGCGAGCCTTGCGGGACGGGCTGGCCGGGCTTCACGCCGAGACGGATACGCAGCCAGTGGCTTGTCAGATCGGAACGATTCATGTAGCGGAGGATTGTTCCATCCGGCGCCACTCCCGCGAAATCGAGCCTGCCGTCGCGGTCAAAATCCGCCGCCACGAGAGCATGGCTCGCCGTTGCGGTCGCCATATCGCGCGATTGTGAGAAATGGGCGTTCCCCCCGGCGAGCAGTAATCCCGCCGCCATCCAATCCCGCACACCCAGATTGGTGAAGTCGCCGAAGAGATAGCTGTGTCCGGCGGGCACGGTCAGGATTTTCTTCCAGGAGCCGCCGGAGCGTTCCACCAAGGTGGCGTTCCCCCCCAGAAGGTACGAGAAATCCTCACTGCCCTGATTCGTAAACTCTCCCGAACGAAGCTGCATTGCGCCCGCGGGCAGTTCCGGGAGGCTCTCGGCGGCGTATTTGCCTCCGGAACGGTCGTGATAACGAACACCGCCGCGGTTTCGGTAGCTCACGATGAAGTCGAACGCATCTGGAGCCGATGCTTCTCGGATGACAGTCCCGGCGAGCGCCTCGCCGGAAAGAAAGGGGATGGCCCCGCGCCGCGGCGCAAAGCGGGAACCGCCTCGATTGCGAAGCAGCACCGGGCGCGCGCCCAGCAGAATCAGGTCGAGAACGCCATCATGGTCATAATCAAGCCAAAGCGCCTGAGTGTACTTGCCCGGAAACTCGCCACCGTCAAGCGCAGTGAACCCATGCGGTCCATTCACAAGCAGACTGGCCCGGTGCTTCGTGATGACGCAAAGATCCGTCAGCCCATCGTTATTGAAATCGGCGGCTTTGACGTCGCGCACATCCTTGAACGGCTGAAGGCTTGGCATGGACACGGGCGTCGTCGTATCCGCGTAGAGTTGAATTCCAGCGGATGACCATATGAGCAAGGCTGAGTGCCCGTCCCCCGTTGCATCGAGCACGATGGCGCCCGAACTGGCCGCATCCGCCTTCCCCAGCAATTCCTCCGCCGCAAACACGAGCCGCAAGCCGGGGACGGAGTCCGCGCCGCCGGAAGGCATGGAATCCACCGCCGCGGCTTGATCGCCCGGTGAAGAAGTCGCGGCTGGAACGGTGACGCCTCCGCCTGGCGAGAACAGTTTGAAAGCGGCAAACAAGGCCACCGCAAGTAGCACAACGCCCGCAAGGGTTCGAATTCGAGTACGGATGGAACCCGGCGGTAACGATGGCATCAAATTCTCCAGTACGGATACGAGGCATCCGTGTAAGAAAAGTAATTGCCGCCATCCGCGGCCTGGCACGCTCGATGGTTTAACGCGGCGGCGGGCTCACGGCCGCGCTGGCAACTCGCGCCGCGTCTTCCGAGCCGAGCGCTTCGTTCAAACGTTCCGATAGCTGATCCACGAACTGCTCCGGGATGAACCCGTTCATGCGGCTGAAAATTGCGCCGTCCTTGCGCAGAACCACGGTTGTCGGAATCGACGAGATCCGGAGCGCTCCGGCGAGTCCGTCTTCGAAATAAACCGCTCGCGGCCAGTCGTTCTCTTCGAGGAAGGGCTCCACGGTGGAACGGTCTTCATCCGTGTTGATGGAGAGAAACAGGATGTCATCCTTCCCCGCAAAGCGCTTCTTGACTTCTTCATAGAGCGGATGCTGGATGCGGCAGGGTCCGCACCAGGTCGCCCAGAAATCGAGCACCACTACTTTGCCCTTCAGGGAAGCGAGGCGAAGGGAGTCTCCCTCGATGGAAGAAAGGACGAATTCGGAGGGCTTACGTGCGGCGGCGTTTGGCGACAGTGCGTTCCTTTCCGCTTCCTTCGCTAACCGAGCCGCGCGGGTACGGTCGTGCGCGGCCAGCATCAAATCTCCAAGGCCGGCCTCGCCCGCGCCCTTCTTTGCATAAAGCTCCCGCAGGCGGTCGAGATCAGCTTCGCGATGGGCGGCGTCGTTGCGTTCATCCTCGATGGCGAAAGCATCGGCGTAGCGGGCGAGCGCTTCGTCCAACTGGTCAAGCTTTGCGTGCCAGCGGCCCATCTCCCGGGCGGATTCGGCGGAGGGATCGATCTCATAACCGCGCTGGGCGAGTTTCAGCGCCTCGGAAGCGTTTCCCAGATTGCCCTCGGCACGCGCCTGAAAAACAAACGCACGGGCAAAGGCGCGGTCTCGCCGGCTTTTCCACGAAGACAGCAATCCGCGCGCCTCAGGCCGGTTATTATCGATATCCTGAGCCGCCGCTTCGTAGCGTTTCGCATACTCCAGCACGCGTTTTGCGGTGTCTTCGGAAGAATCACGGAGAAGAAGCGGGATGACGCGGTCCATCACCGTGATGTCGTTTGCCCCCGTGTCGAGGAAGAGGACGCCGTACTTCGCCACGCGAGCCTCGTCGTCCAGTTCGATCGCCGATTTGAGGATGACGAATTCGATCTCTTCCCGGCGCCGGCTATGGGGATATTGTCCGAGGTGCTTCTCGAGGACGCGAATAAGATCCACCTGGCTGCCGTTTGCCTCGCGAACAGCCGCACGGAGCGCCTGCTCTTCCACATCGGCCGCGGAATCAACAACCTCACTGTCCGCGGCGGAATCGCTCGCCTCGCGCGCGGGCGCTTCCTGCGGCCGTAGCGCCGGCGGCAGGCTCAGAAGAATCACGGCAAAGAGCAGGTACTTCATGTTTCTTCACGGTTACGGCGCGGATGCTCGAGCCGGTTCGCGGAGCCAGCCCGCCAGAACGACGGCCTTTTCTCGCGCAACATTCATCAAACGCCTGTCCTTGGCAATTTTCTCAAGCAACGGGAGGTAGTGCTCCGCGCCGGCCAGACGCCCGCGCGAGCGTGCCTGATCGATTGTCAGCAGAGTGTCGTACACACCCAGGCGGTCGAACCGTACGCAGTATTCCAGTTTGATGAACAGCCGCTGAGATTCGCCGATCTTCTCAAAGTATTCCTGAAGCTTGCGGGCCGAGGGATCCGCCGAATAGTTATACGTCTGCGATCCGGTTCGGCTTCCCTCAAAACGAAAGGTCTTCTCGCCCATGCGGGCCGTTGCTACATCGGATTCAAGTTTACGGTTGAAATAATCCATCGACTCGGCGAGTTGGAACAAATCCGCGGTTGTGGACTTGCTGACCGTGAAAACCACGGGGTCGGGATCGTCTTGCGCTTCCTTGTACTCGGCGGCGCCATTCCGGTCTACACGGATTTCCTGAAATTCAGGGCTGCTGCCCGTGAAAACCTTCTGGAAGATAATTCGATCTTCGCCGGCCTGGGCCGGGGCCAGTGAGACAAGCGCGAGGATCAACCCAAGGGCGAGTGGGAGCTTCATGGCTTTTCAGATTGCGAGAACCGATGATGCACGGCGCAACAGAGCGCGGCGGCCAGGGCGTCGGCGGCGTCTTCGGAAACGGGAGCGGCGGCGAGCTTCAGCAAAGTGCGCACCATGTGTTGCACTTGATTTTTCTGCGCTTTGCCGTACCCCACCACACTCAACTTGATGGCGTTCGGGCTGTATTCGTTACAGGGAATACCGGCCTCGGCGATCGCGAGCATCGCCACTCCGCGCACGTGCGCGAGCTTCAGCGCGCTCTGGACATTGGCATGGCTGAAGATGTCTTCAACAGCCGCCGCGTCCGGCTGATAAGTCGAGATGACCGCGAGCAGTTCATCGTAAATCGTTTTGAGCCGCGTCCCGAACGGCCACGATGCTTTCGTCTGGATTGTACCGGTATGAACCAGCGAGTGCGTCTTGCCGTCGCTCTCGATGACACCGACCCCTGTACGGAGCGACCCGCAGTCTACCCCCAAGATCCGCATGAATTCTCAATCCGCTCCCGGCCCCCTGAATCACAACCGGGGTCAGGAATTTAACCGCTCCATCTCGGCGTCATCGATATCGAAATTCGAGTAAACGTTCTGCACGTCATCGTGTTCTTCAAGAAGATCCATCATCTTCATCGTCGCCGCCGCGTCCTTGCCCGTGAGTTCGATGGTATTTTTCGGAATCATCGCGATCTGGCTGCTCTCGGTGGGGATCTTCGCGTTTTCGAGCGCTTCGACCACGGCGCCGTGGTTCTCCACCGGAGAGAGCACTTCGAAGCTGTCGTCATCCGTCCGCAGATCTTCCGCGCCCGCCTCGAGCACGAGCTCCATCAGGGCATCTTCGGTGATCGCCTCGGAGCCGACGATGATCTGGCTGCGCCGGTCGAACATCCAGGCGACACTGCCCACCTCACCCAGGTTGCCGCCGTTCTTGGAAAACAAGTGGCGGATCTCGCTCACGGTGCGGTTTCGGTTATCGGTGGCGACTTCCACCATCACCGCCGCTCCGCCGGGCGTATAGCCCTCAAAGGTGATCTCGTCGATTTCGCCGCCCTCAAGCTCTCCAGTGCCGCGCAAGATCGCGCGCTTGATGTTCTCGGCCGGCATACTCACGGCTTTGGCGGCGGCAATGGCCGTGCGCAACCGGGCGTTTGAATCGGGATCGCCGCCGGAGCGGGCGGCGATGGTGATTTCCTTGATTAGACGGGTGAACACCTTGCCGCGCTTGGAATCCGCGGCGGCTTTCTTATGCTTGATCGTAGACCACTTACTATGCCCGGACATCGGAGAACCTCAAAGAATGGCGATTGATTGTTGGCGAAAGCGGAAGGGAGATATCCGGCTGGAGGAACCCGAAACCTATCTCAATTCATCCGATCTTCCACGTTAGCAGATACGATAGAGAGCGACAACCCTTCTGTTATGAATGGGTTATGAAAATGGGGACCGTCTGGCGATAAGCCGGTTTCTGTATCCCGCTACCCGTGGGCCGCGGGTGGTAGCCATTCCTCTTGGCCTGACATCGCTGACAGGCTCCAGCGGCCTACCCGGAAGTGATAGCGAGACGGGCCGCCTCATCCTCCCCTATTTGGCCTTGCTCCACGCGGGGTTTACACTGCCGGAAGAATTGCTCCCTCCGCGGTGCGCTCTTACCGCACCATTTCACCCTTACCCTTCTTCAACGCGGCCGAGGCCGCGTAAAGAGTGGCGGTATCTTTTCTGTTGCACTTGCCGTAGCGTGCGCCTTGAAGCGCAGCCCCCGGCCGTTAGCCGGCGCGTCGCCCTGCGGAGACCGGACTTTCCTCCATGCGGTTTTCACCACACAGCGGCTACCTGCCAGCCGGATCCCGTCTACACAATAGCAGCCACGCACCCGGCTTGTAAATTCCGGAAACCTCGCAACGCATTTAATCGCAATCGATTCCAGCTATTGAAGTATTATAAAAAGGAACCTATTTAGATAGTTTCCTCCGGCCTTGCCGCCCTGGCGCGATGAATCGCGATCCACTTCGGGAGGCGGAGGTATATTCACAAGTTTTGACGGGGGCCGTGTATTATGGAGCCGACGCGGGTACGAATTCCAACCGTGGCGAAGTTGCTGAGTCTGTTGCTGGCGGGGGTCCTGATCCTGGCTGGGCAAGGTCTGACTACCGATGCTTCGCCGAAGGATTGGGAAGAAGTGAACTTCGAATTCGATTCGGCGATCTTGAGCGATGGCTACCCGAGTCTATTGCGTCTCGCCGACCTGCTAAAGCAGAACCCGACTTACCGGCTGGAGCTGACGGGACATACCGATTCGAAAGGATCCGCCCAATATAACGAGGGCCTTTCGATGAGGCGCTCTAATACCGTAAAGGAGTTCCTGGTGAAGTACGGCGCAAGTGCCGGCCAGGTCTCCACCACGGGCATGGGTAAGAATGCACCGAAGGTCTCGAATAGTTCGAAGGAAGGCCGCTTCATCAATCGCCGGGTCGTGATGACCCTGCGCGACGGCAATGGAAACATCGTGGCGGCGGGGGGAGTTGGCGATTCCATCAACGCTCTCCAGGAATTGCTGAAAAAGCAGGAAGAGTGCTGCAACGAGATTCTGAAGCGTCTGGATAAACTCGACGATATCCTCAACGCCCTGAACGGCCTCAAGAATGAAAACGATAAGCTGCGCAATGAACTCGGGCAGTTGAAGAACGCCCAGGACGATCTGGCGAACCGCGTGGCGAGCAGCGCCGCCGCGGCTCCGGCCACCGCCGCGGCGCCTCTGACGCAAGCTTCAACGCTGGGAGAGACGGACCGCGCGAGCTACCCAGGCTACGACACCAACAAGTTCACCTTAATGGGCATCAATATCGGCCCACGGACACCGGACGGCAACCTCACCGTCAATGCCCGCGCGCGATACTTCAACCCGTTCAACCGCCATTTCGCCCTGCAATCCGAGGGTGAGTATTTCTACTGGAAAGACCGGCAAGAGGGCCAGTTCGATTTCGGTCTCGTTGGCAGAGGCGGCCCGCTGCAACTGGGGTTGTTCTCGAGCTTCAAGCACGTGAATTTCGCCGATTATTCGAGCGGCGCCACCCTGGGGCAGGCATCTGGAACCGTGGATTATATCTTTAACCGGGGCCGTATCGGAATCTTCGGAACCAAGGCGCTGCTGACGGACCGGCTCCTCGATTCGCTTCAAGTGAATAATGTCCTTCGCCGCGATACCTATCTTTCCGTGGTCGACCAGTTCGGCGTCTCCGGCCAGGTGGGGCTTTGGGGCGATGCTTACCTTGAAGGAAATCTCGGCACGCTCTTCCGCCGCTATGGCGACAACGGCGTGGGAGGCATGGGAAGAATTGTCCAGCCCGTTAACCGGCTCTTCGCCTTTACGGTGGAAGGCGGCGTCAACGAGACACTCGTTGCAACTTCCGGACGTTCCGGCCGCTTCGCGGTGGGCGTGCAACTGGGCAATTTCTTGCGGCCGAAGGATTACGGCTCGGCCGACGGTCCGGTGCCCGTGGATATCCCGCGGATTCGTTATGAACTCGTGACGCGCGATGTCCGCTCCGGGAATACGCCGCCCATCGCCGACGCTGGCGGAGACCGCTTCGGCGCTCCCGCGGGGCAGTTCACCCTGGATGGCAGCGCATCCTACGACCCCGACGGGGATACGATCAGCTACCAGTGGGAACAGACTTCCGGACCCACCGTGGCGCTCTCCGGCGTTTCCCAAAGCCACGCAACCTTTACGGCTGAGTTGAACCAGACTTACGTCTTCCGACTCACCGTGCGCGACGAACATGGGGCCTCCGCGGTGGCGCGAGCAACCATCTCCACCCAGCAGTTGGGTAACGGCGCGCCCGGCGGCGGGCTCCGCATCACGCGCTTCGAGGCTTCGCCGATGAATATCGCTCCGGGTGAGAGCGCCACGCTCTCCTGGATCACGGAAGGCGCCGACGCCGTGAATATCACGGAAATCGGCAGCGTCGAAGGTTCGGGCAGCCGTACGGTAACCCCGTCGCAAACCACTACGTATGTGATGACCGCCACGCGGGGCACGGCAACGGTGCAGAGTTCTGTGACCGTCACCGTGGGCAGCGCGGCAGCGCCTCGCATCCTGCGCTTCACCGCGAGCGAATCCCAGATTCTGCCTGGCGGCCAATCCACGCTCTTCTGGGAGGTGGAGAACGCAACCGAAGTCAGCATCAGCACGATTGGCGTCGTGAATCGCAGCGGTTCCTCGACGGTATCGCCCGCGGAGACTACCACTTACGTTCTTAGCGCTCAAAACGCCACGGGCTCGGTTACGGCCCAAACCGTGGTTTCCGTCACCGCCCCAGTGAAGATACTCGACTTCAAGGCATCGCCGACCGGCGCCGCCCAGCCGGGTACGCCGATTACACTTTCCTGGCAAACTCAGGGAGCCCAGCAGGTGGTGATCACCGGCATCGGGACCGTGGAGCCTTCCGGCGAGATGCAAGTAACACCCGCCGCGAGCGTTAGCTATACCCTTATTGCGTATGGCCCGGTAAATAACGTGAGCGCCGTGGTGGTGGTGCATATCGGTGGAACTTCAACGGGAGGCGGTGAAGGAGCAAACCGTCCGCCGGTGGCGAACGCGGGGCCAGACCGCACCGTGAACCAGCAGTTCATCACGCTCGACGGCACGGCTTCGTTCGATCCGGATAACAACCCGATGACGTACCGGTGGCGATCCATCGGCAACAAGCGCGCCGTGATCGTCAATCCAGAGACGCCCACGCCCACGATCAATGCCTTCAACGGCGGTCCGGGGGAATACATCTTCGAACTGACCGTGACCGATTCGTACGGCGCATTCTCCGTGGATACCGTGCGGATCATCCTCAGCGGCGAGCCGACGCCGTCGGCGCCGCTTCCGTAAAACGAACGGTGGAGAGCGGGGTTGCAACAAAGCACCCCGCTCTCCACCGGCATGTATAATGAAACATTAGGGGTTCCAGGATACATGGGTGCCCCGCGAGCATTTTTGCGTCATGAGCACACGTCAATTTCGAGCTACGAAAGCCCAAGCCGCGGCGATTCCGGACGACCCCGAGCGCAGCCGCTTCCGTTTCATCACCGTGGCGGCCCGCCGCGCGCGGCAGTTACAGGCGGGGGCAAGGCCCTACCTGCTCTCCGCCACCAGCAAACCCACCGCGATAGCGATGGAAGAAGTGCGGCGCGGTCTTGTGGAGTACGAAGTGCTGGACGCCGACGCGCTTGCCTCCATCCGCGAAGCCTAGGCGGCTGCATCCGCGGCTTTGATATAGGGAAACCACTTCCGCGCCGAAAAACTGGGATATGCGCGGCGCACACGCCGCACCGGGTTGCCGGTTGATAGCACCGCGGGCGCACATCGGATGCTTGGATCGTCGCCATGAGGATTGCACTTGGAGTGGGCGGCGGCATCGCCGCATACAAGTCCGCCGATTTGGCCCGCCGCTTGATGGAACACGGCCACCAGGTGGAAGCCATTCTCACTTCGGCCGCGTGGCAATTCATCCAGCCTCTCACCTTCGCGGCGCTCACCGGGCGCAAGGTAATTACGGATCTTTTTGCGGCGGACGGATCCGACGCCGTGCTCGCAAGCGCGATCGAGCATATTCGTGTCGCCCAGGAGAACGATCTCCTGCTGGTGGCCCCGGCAACGGCGGATCTGCTCGCGAAGTTCGCTTCCGGCCTCGCGCCCGATTTTCTCTGCACCACTTACCTGGCCTTCACCGGACCCGTCGTGCTCGCGCCCGCGATGAACACCAATATGTGGGAACATCCCGCCACGCGGACAAATCTGGAAATATTACGGGCCAGAGGCAACCGCGTGGTTTCACCCGGCTCCGGCCTGCTGGCTTGTGGCATGGTGGGCGTGGGCAGGCTGGCGGAACTTGACGAAATCGTTCAGGGGGTGGAAAACGCGGCCCCCAGGTCCCGGGATCTCGCGGGTGAGACCGTGCTCGTCACGGCGGGGCCCACGCAGGAACCGCTCGACCCTGTCCGCTTTCTCACAAACCGGTCGAGCGGCAAGATGGGCTATGCCCTTGCGGAAGCCGCCGCCGCGCGAGGCGCGAAGGTGATCCTCGTGAGCGGTCCGGTGAACCTGCCGGCTCCGGCGGGCGTGGAAACGGTCCGCGTAAGAACCGCGCGAGAGATGCGAGACGCCGTGATCGGCCGCCTCGATGAGGCGACTCTGATCGTAAAGGCCGCCGCGGTTGCCGATTACTGCCTGGAAAACGTTCCGGAACAGAAGATCAAGAAGACCGCGGGACGCCTTCTTTTGGAACTGGACCGCACACCGGATATCCTCGCCGAAGTGGGCGCGCGGCGAACAGCCCGGCAATTGCTGATCGGCTTCGCCGCGGAAACTCAGGATCTTATAAGCAAAGCCCGCGGAAAGCTTGAAGCGAAAAACTGCGATATGGTGGTGGGGAATCTGGTGGGAGACGCCGGACTGGGTTTTGGTACGGACGAAAACGCGGTGACTCTGCTCACGCGGAAAGGCGATGTGATCCCCGTGGAAGCGGCGTCAAAACTGGCGATTGCGCACAGAATCTATGACGAAGCGCTCCGCTATCGGGGGACATCCGGCGCTGGCGCAATGGATGCGGTGGAATGACCCGCGAACAACTGATCCGCGAACTGGAATTTTACCGTGATCTCGGGTTGGACACGCTCTATGTGCCGCCCGCCGCCGCGAGTGCCGCCCGGCCGCCGTCACCGGAAGAGCCGTCCAAGGCGAGGTCCGGCGCCAGTGCAACTCCACCCGTAGCCGTATCGAAGCCGAAAGCGGAGAACCGGCCGGCGGCGCCTTCCCCGTCGGCAGCAGCCGCGTCTTCCACCAACCCGCCCGTTCTGCGATCCTTATCTCTGAATACCGTGCCCACTATGTATGACGCCTTGGGAGTTGACCCTCGGGAAGACAGCCTCGCGAGAATTCTTGAAGACATTGGCGATTGCAAGCGCTGCCGGCTTTGCACCGGGCGCAACAAAATCGTCTTCGGCTCCGGCAACGAGCATGCCAGGCTGGTCTTCGTGGGAGAGGCCCCCGGCGAAGAGGAAGATAACACCGGACTGCCGTTCGTCGGGCGAGCAGGACAGCTTCTCACCAAGATGATCGACGGCACGGCCGAGCGCGAAGGCATCCCCATCCGCCGCAAGGATGTCTACATTTGCAACGTCGTCAAGTGCCGCCCGCCCAACAATCGCAAACCGGAAGCCGATGAAATGGAGATTTGCGGCCAATTTCTCTACCGCCAGTTGGAAGTAATCAAACCCAAGGCAATCTGCGTGATGGGTGCTACAGCGACACAGGCGCTGTTGAATACCAAGGAACGCATGGGCAAGCTTCGCGGTAAGTGGTTCCGCTGGCACGATTTCCCCGTAATGGTGACCTATCACCCCTCTTACCTTCTTCGCGCGTACAACACCGAAGCCAAGCGCGAAGCCTGGGAAGACCTCAAGAAGGTACTGCATTTCGTTTACGACGACCCCGCGAATCCGCCTCAAGGCTAACCGTTGCCCTACGACGATCCCTAGCCTTCGATGGTCGCCAGCAAGCGAGTTTCAAGAGGTTCAGCGCCCAGGAGGCCCGCGTGAAAAAAGCTCACCACGCCACCCGGCCGGACTCCCACCAAAGTAGGAATGGTGCTTGCACCGTAAAGATCAAAATTTCCGGCCGGCAATGGAATGGGGCAGGATCGGAAGACGGAGTAATCCAGGGGAAGCACCTCCTGGATGCGCGCTAATTCAATATCCGCTTCCGCCGCATTTCCTTTCGTGATGTATCCGAAGAGACGGGTAGGTGCGACCAGACGGATACGGTCGAGGATGGCACGCGGCAGGCCGCCGAGAATGCGCGCCTGGTTCCGGGAGTCCGAGCACCAATGCGCCCAGAAGAAGATCAGGCAGGGTTCGTCGAAAACCGCGGCGCTGCCGGCTGATGTGCCCGCAAGCGGAGTCCAATCAAGCGCGGGCGCTGTTTGGCCGGCAAGAGCAAGCAAATGCAGGTTCTTACGAATTCGAATCCGCAACGGCTGTGAAGCGAATCGGTCAAGTTCACGGCTGAGATAGGCAATGGCGGCCGGTGCGCCATCTTTTTCAAGCAGCCATCCGGACTCAAGTTCGATCGCCGCGCCCATTGCCACCGTCAGCGGAGAATCGACCGGCGCAAGCTCCGCCTCCAATTTGCCGGCCGCCAGTTCATAGGCAGTAGCGGCGTACCGCCGTGCCTCGGCTTGAAAGCCCTTCGAAGCGGCACTTCTCGCCACCCACGAGACAAATTCCGCATAACAAGCGTCCTGGCCGGAACGTTCCCGGTAACCGGCCAGAAGGGATTCGACCAACGGAAATTGCCCTTTCCGGGCGGCCGCCTTCAAGTCGCGCAAAAACAGGACAGGGACAAATTCGCGCGGTCGCGCCTCCCCGTGAGAAGGATGCATCCCCTTAGGATATGTGAAGGCGCTGGCGGTTCTCAGCCTGCATCAACAGTTTCCGCGGAGCACAGTGGAAATTTCCTATCGAGCAACGGAGAAACTTCCCGTGGCAGAGCCTGGCGGGACAAACAATGCCATCTCCTCTTTTCAGCGGATCTGATTCGTTGCTTCGTGGACGCCTGTCGGAACAAGACATTTCACGCCGGCATGCTGTTGCTGCTTGGCATGCACCCGCAAGGAATAGTGGCCGCAAGAGCAAAAATCGTACCGGAGCAAAGTAGAAAGTTCCTGTTGCACGAGCAGGTAGCACAAGTCAGGCAGTACAAATAATGCCGTAGCCTCTCCGCGGCGGGTAGAGATCATTGCTTCGCGGCCAGATCTCGTCAAAAGTGCGCCAGCCGGACGCGGCGAAGCCATTCCTTGACGGACGATGCGAAGCGACACAGTGAACTTGGCGGGAGGTGGCGAACTCGCCGCTTTCAGAGCCACACGCCGCAAATAGGAAGCTTCTGCGTTGCCTTGATACAAGAGTGAAGAATCGCTATCTCCAGCGGGCTCTCGATCAGGGCTCGTCAAAGGCACGCCGGCAAGTCACGGCGAAGCGAACTTGACGGGTGGCAACGAAACAGCACACTGAATTTGGCGGGCCATGGCAAACCTGCTAATTTCCGGTACCGCATCGCGGAAAGACAGAAAGGAAGCTTCTATTTTGTTTGCTCTAACAGCCCGCGTCAGCGGCTCCGTCAAGGCAGCGGGAGGGATGGATCTCCGCTCGACATCCGAAAGACAACACCTTCCGCGGCGTCAAGCGGGACGCCGCGGTTTTGCTTCCAAAGCATGTTGAAACTCGAGCGTTACCTCAAATCGGCACAGTATTAAGCGAACTCGCGCCGGGTACATACTCCTTTATTCACTGCCGCATCTACCCGCTGCCACATCCGTTCACGGCTGCACCGAGTTCGAAAGACCATACCGGCAAGCTTGCACGCAATGGCCACGCGGTGCGCCGCTTCGCTCAAGGGGCGCCCAGAGCAAAGGAATTGAGGAGCACCCAGCCGGAGGCGAGCTTGGCGGAATCTTCCAGATAGAGCCAAGCGGATTTCGCCCCCGTGAAACCCTCCTTGAACTGAATATCGAGGGAAGCCTCGGCCGTGACGCCGCTCACCGCCGTGCTCAGCGTCGAGAGGTCCACGCGGCACTGGCTGTTCTCGATCTGCGTGTTCGAGCCGATGAGGCCGCTACCGGCCCAGGCGTTGCCGGCGTCATTCAACAGAAGAGCCTGCCCATCGAGGCGCCGAACCAGGACATAGCAGCCGTTCGAGTTTGATAGTGCGCCATTGGCCAGAAAGTAAAAATCCTTAACATCTTCTCCGCCGTTCTGGTCCGACCCTCTCAGGGTGAATCGCAGGCCAGCCTCGGAGGGAACAATCGAAATCGAATCCGCGCTTGGCCGCACGTAGGCCGGCCCAATGGGAACGGTGAAGTCGCCTTGCGCGCGCCAGCCGGGAAAGACGCCGCTCTGGTCGGTTACAAAGGTCCACACGTGATTCGGCCCGGCGGCCGCGTCCTTGAATGTGAGGTACACCGAGAGCGTGAGCGCATCTCCAGCCTTCGCGGCCGCGGAATACCCCGCCGAGAGAATGCAGCTCGAGTTTTGGATCGCGCCCGCCACGCCAGGAGTCAGCGGGCCAAGGAACTGCGCCGTGTTGTCGGAAAGCAGCCGCAACTGATTCGCGGCCTGATCGTAGAGCACATAACAACTGTTTGGGTAGCCGAGGCTATCGTTGGCAAGAAAGTGAATCTCCTTGAGATCGTTCGCCCCGTTGGCGTCCGCCGCGCGCATCACAAATAGCATGCTGGGGAAAGTGCCGGCATTTGGCTGGAAGTAATCGATGGCGGGCTGGACGTTCCCCGCCAGTTGCGGCACCATCCACCCGCCGCGCAGTTGCCAGCCGGCGATCGTCCCGGCACGGTCCTGTACATACATCAGCAGCGACTTCGCCCCGCCAAAGCCGGGCCGGAACGCATAGTGGATCTTCACGCTGAGGCGCGTGGCGTGGCCCCATACCGCGGAACGCGAGGCGTCGATGGCGCATTGGCTGTTGGCCAATACCTTCGCTTCACCAAGTACCGCGCTGCCTGCCCAGAAACCGCCGTTGTCGCTCAGCAGCGAGATTGTATTGGAATCCGTATCGTAGCGTGTGTAGCATGCGCCAATAGTGGAGACCGCGTTGTGGATGTTGGCGTAAAAATACCGAATGTCCTGAAAGCCATTCCCATCTTCGAGCAAATAGGTCAGGTGCGCTGTTTCCGCGTTTCCGTTGGAGGGTGTCACGGAAACGTTCGCTGGGTTGACGTTCGCGCCCGGCCGGCTGATGGCCGCGATAAACGCGTCTCCGCTACCGGCCGACAGGGGCTGCCGCGCGTCGCTCGTTTGAGGAAAGTTGGCGGATTGCGTGAGGCCCGCCAGTACGGTCCACGGGTCCGTCCGGCGCGCCACCCCCAGAACCCGATCTTCATCCGCCCCGCCCAGATACGTGGAAAACAGCAGTACCGTGCCATCCTCATTCAAGCAACTCAGGAATCCATCCACTCCGCCGCCCGTTACGGGCTGCACGGGGTCCATGGTCGGAAAATTCGAGGATTGAGTGTTGCCCGCGAGACAGATTGCGCCGTCGTTATCCAGATACACGCTCGATGGCGATTCCGTTTCCAGCCCGCCGAGATATGTGGCGAACGCCAGCGAGTAAGTATCCGCATCGAGTTTCGCCACGATATTGTCGTAACTTCCCCCTCGAAACGGCTGGTGGACACCTGGTGTCACCGGGAAATCAGCCGAGGCGGAAGATCCCGCGACGATAGGGTTTCCCGCTCCGTCGGTGGTGACCGCGTAACAGAAATCCGAACTTGATCCACCCAGGAATGAGGAATAGAGCAGCGCGGCGCCGTCCGCGGACGCCTGCGCCAGAAAACAATCGTAGCTGCCGCGGAGCACGGTCTGCAGCGGATTGACCATCGGCAGAGCGGAGGACGAGGTGGCGCCGGTGAACCAGATGGTATTCCCGGCTCCGAGCGCCAGGCCGTAAGCCTGGTCGCTGCCCGTGCCGCCATAAACAGCGCTCCAGGCAAGCCCGCTGAGATCCGGCGTAAACCCGGCGACAAAAGCGTCGCTGATGCCTCCCGGCATGGCAAGGCCGAACGAACCGCTCACCGGAAAATTGGATGAGGCGGTGTAACCCGCAACATAAGGGTTCCCGGTTGCATCGAGAATGAGTGCGTTGATCCTCTCGGCGCCCGCACCCCCGAGATAAGTGGCCGCCTGCACGCTGGGGGAGCTGTCCAGGCGAAGGCGGGCGAGAAATCCATCCTTGCCTCCGCCATTCGCCGGCTGGTATCCACCAGCCGCACCTGGAAGATCGCCGGAGCTGGTTTCTCCCGCAATCAGCACATCACTGCCCCAAACGCGGATACTCGTCGCGATGTCGTCGCCATTACCGCCGAAATACGTTGCACTCAGAACCGTTTTCGCATCGGCGCTCAACTTCAGAATGAACGCATCCTTGCCCGATTTTTTGTAGGTCTGCACGGGCTTCGTGGCAGCGAGATCGGAGGACCAGGTTTCTCCGGCGATATAAATGCAGTTCGAAGCGTCGATGGCCACCGCGTTGGCCTGGTCAAATTGCGAGCCGCCGTGATAACTCGCATAGCTCAGGATGGGATCGATCACGAGAGGCAGCGCCGCATCGTAGTCTCCAAGTTCAATGCCCCATTCGGAATCTCCCCGCACCACGTAGCGCGCCGGGATCAGCCGCCTGCCCTCGCCGGTTTCCTGATAGGCAACCGGCGGCTTCAGGATCCAGGAACCGGGCATCCCACCCCGCCGGAGGCTTCCATCGGCCTCCCGCTCAAATGCGTTTCTTACGCGCTCTCCGCCTGCATCTTCGAACGCCCAGCGGATTTCTCCAGGGTCCGCGTACGGCTGAACCAGATAGTCAAATTCCAGTTCTCGCCGAGAGAAATAGGCAACCAGGTCGATCCCCGGGTAGATGCT
>CAZXBZ010000026.1:0-16158 GCA_964639135.1 uncultured Solibacteraceae bacterium
AGGCCCCTCGCGGCCCTTCCCCAAGTTCCGGCTGCCAGTGGTTCATCAGGTGATGAAGGAATTCGAGGCCAAAGCGAACTTCGTGCTTTCCGTGCATCCAGCCGGCGTTCAGATTCGCCGTGTAGGATTGATCGTTCCGGAGCAATGGATTCCAGCCTTCCGGGTTTCCGAGAGTGGAGTAATCCGAAATGTAGAAGGCGGGCATGCCGCTTTCCAGCGGATCCGGGCCGTTGGAGCCCGGAATGCCCATTACATCGGAGCCGAAATTCTCACCCAGATCCGGCGGCCGCACATTCTGCCCGAAGCGCGTCCAGCCGACGGTGCCGTCGATCAGGAAATTCGGCGTTACGGAATACGTCGTTCCAATCGCCGCTAATTGCGTCAGGGTATGGCCAGCGCCCAGCCCGCCGTCGCAGAGGCAGTCGCCGCCGGCGGCGCCCAGGCCGAATTCCCCGTTTACCAGGGCATTCATTACGCTGTATTTGCCCCAGATCTGGTTATTTTCGCTGCGGTTCCAGTTGATCTTCGCATCCATGTTGTTGCGGTTGAAACGCTGCGTGCCTTGGTTGAAGTAGTTCTCGAGATCTCCGGAGCGGTTCGGCTGGGGAATCAGCGCGGTCAGCTTCATGATCGCCGGGTTCAGCCGGGCGCTGGGGATCGCGTTGACGCGGCCGTTACTTGAGAATACGGAACGTCCCGTACCGTCGAGATTCCCGGAATAAGGGTCGAAAATCATCCCCTCTCGAAGCGGAGTAAGAAAGCCCTCCGTGGTCGGCACCGAGATCGTCCCGCCCTGGCTGTTAAGAATCGGGTCTCCGAGCATCCGGCTGAAGTCCCCGGAGCGGAAATCCTCGGTGGGAACGGAGTACAGGCCGGAGCGGCCGACGCGCTCGAAGGTTCCTTCCCAATCCGTGAAGAAGAAAAGCTTATTCCTCTTGATGGGTCCGCCGAGGCTGCCGCCGAAGATGTTTCGGTTTCCTTTCGGCTTTCCCACCTGGGCCGCGCGATTTTCGTCCCAGGTCATCGCGCGGGTTGCCTTGTTGGCGTTAAACCAGAACAGGCTTCCATGGAAGTCATTCGTTCCGGATTTGGTGGCGACCGTCACCGCGGCGCCGCCCGTCATGCCCTGATCCGCATCAAAGTTGTCGGTTGAGATGTTTACTTCCTCGATGCTTTCCACCGGCGGAACATACACCATGTGGTGCGGCATCGTAATGAGGATGTTGGCCGCGCCATCCACTTTCGTATTGTTGGCGCCTCTCTCCTGCCCGTTGATATTCGTGGTGAAATCCCGCTGCGGCGTGTCGATCACCGCATTCTGAAACGCCACGGGCGTAGCCCCAGGCACCAGATTCATCAAGCTTTGATAGTTACGGTAACCGCCAAGCGGCAGGCTCTCCACCGCTTGGGATTCCAAATTCGTGCTTACATCCGTCTTGGTTGTCTGAAGGACGGCGGCATTGGCTTCCACCGTGACGCTTTCCGTGACGTCGCCGACCTCCAGGCTGATATCCGCGCGGGTCACCGTGTTGATGCTTACGTTCACTCCCCTCTGAGTGACGGGCTTGAAGCCGGGAGCGCTGATTGTCACGTCATACGTTCCCTCCAGAAGATTCGAGATCACGAAGTATCCCGTCTGGTTCGTTGTGGCTTGGCGGGTCAAGCTCGTGGCGGCGTTCTTCACCGTCACCGCGGCGCCCCCAATTACCGCGGCGGATTTGTCGGTCACGGTTCCGACGATGGAACCGTAGAGGACCTGCGCCGAAGCAGCCAGCGGCGCGATGCCCAGGATAACGAACAGTGCGATTCTCAACGGCGTGAGAATTTTGGAACGTGGAAATGTGCTGATCCTGTTCACAACTTCCTCCCTGACGCAAAATCGAACAGTTGTAGCGTTATCACTCGTTGAGTACGGATTCAAGCAGGGGAGAACTTTAGTGAAACAGAGGGGATTATCGTTTAATAACTGGAATCCCGGCGGTAATGCGGCGCGCCGCCGTTCTGGAGATTGAGAAAGCGCCTGGTTTCGAAAGGCTGGCGGATGGGAATGCGCCACGCGGCCGCCGGATGTTTTCAGCGGCCGCGTGATTGTGGATGGGGTTGCGTGCTTACGCGGCTTCCGCGCTGCGCGTGGCTTCAACTTCGAGCGTGATTTTCACCTCGTTGCCCACCACCACGCCGCCGGTTTCGAGTGCCTGGTTCCATTCGAGGCCCCAGTCTTTCCGGTTGACCTTGGCCGTGGCACTCGCGCCGATTCGCAGAAGCCCCCACGGATCCTTCGTCTCGGCCGGGATTTCTTCCACGTGCAACACCACCTCCCGGCTGACGCCGCGCATCGTCAGTTCGCCTTGCACGTCCAAACCATCGCCCGCCTTCTTGACCGAGGTGCTGCGGAAACTCATGTGAGGAAAGTTGGCGGCGTCAAAGAAGTCCGCGCTTTTCAGGTGCGTGTCGCGCGCCGGTTCCCGCGTATCGATGGATTCGATCTCAATGTGCGCCTCCAGCGAGGAAGCTTCGGGGTTCGACGGGTCGAAGCGGATCGCGCCGGTTACCTTGCGGAACTCGCCCCTGACGTTCGAAATCATCATGTGGCGTACGCTGAACTGCGCGGACGAGTGCGCGGAATCAATGGTGTATTCGTGAATGGAAGAATTTGTGCTCATGGGTATTGTCCTTTCCGTTGTTCTTTTGTTCTTTGTGTCAGTTCAAATCAAATAAGAGAAAATGCGCATCGTGCGCGGCGTCGAGGTTAAGCTCCCGGACGCCGGTGATGGACGCGCCGTCGCCCGCCCGCAAGGGTTCACCGTTCACCGTAAGGGAGCCCTCGATCAGTTGCACCCAGCCGGCGCGGCCTTCCGCGAAAACGTGCTGTAATTGGCTGCCCGCGTTCAATCTGGCGACGTGGATATCCGCGTCCTGATGAATGGGTAAGGAATTGTCGCGCCCCTGTTTCGATGCTATCAGGTGCAATGTTCCAGGCTCGATGCCGGCGGTGGAGATCTCGCCGTAGCGCGGCGTCACTCCCCGTTCACCGGGCAGAACCCAGATCTGCAGAAAATGGACCGGCTCGATGGGAGATCCGTTATATTCGCTGTGTTCGATCCCGGTCCCAGCGCTGATTCTCTGAACGTCGCCCGCCTTCATCACCGCGCGGTTCCCCATGCTGTCCTGGTGCTCCAGAATCCCCGAGACCACGTAGGAGATAATTTCCATGTCGCGATGCGGGTGCCTTCCAAAGCCCTGGCCTCCGAGCACCCGGTCTTCGTTGATCACGCGGAGAGAGCGGAACTGCACGTGAGCCGGGTCATGATAGTTCGCGAAAGAGAAGGTGTGGCGTGAATCGAGCCAGCCGTGGTTCGCATGACCCCGATCTTCGGATTTGCGGATTGTGATCATTGACTTGTCCCTCCCGCCGCTCATACTTGCACGTGGTATGCCAAACTATAAAAAATGCAAGTGATTGATATGAAACGACTAGATAATGCCTTATAACAACGAAAAGTCGTTGATAATCACGAATTCGTGGTAAATCACGACGCCGTGATGCTATCGTTAGGTATGTCCCGGGATCCTATTCACGTGGAAGATTCGCTTGCGGATCCCACTCTGTACGACACAAGCGCCGCCCGCCTGCCGGCCATGTACCGGGAGCGCGAGGAGTTCTACCGTACCGTCCTCGATAGCCTGGAGGAAGGCGTGATCATCACGGATGGGGACGACCGTATTCTCTACGTGAATGCGCGTCTTAAGGACATCAGCGGCTATGCTCCGGAAGAGCTGATCGGCAGGATCGGATATGAGGTGCTCGCGCCCAGAAAAGACTGGGATCGCATGCGGGAACGTCTCACGGAGCGCTTCTCCGGGTCCGGCGAACACTACGATATCGAACTGCTCCGCAAGGACGGCCGGACGACATGGATCGAGGTGAGCGCGAAGCCCTACCGTGATGCTTCGGGCGTCATTCGCGGCACCGTGGGCACGGTAAGCTGTATCGACCGCCGTAAGAGCCTGGAGCATGAGAACGAATATCTCCGCGATGAACTGCGTGGAACGGAAGGCGCGGAAGGATTGATCGGCCCGAGCACGGCGCTTGCCAGGGTTCGCGAACAGATTGCGATGGTCGCGCCCACGCCGGCGAGCGTGCTCATTTATGGGGAATCCGGAACCGGCAAGGAACTGGTGGCGTCGGCCATTCACGAATTGAGCGCGCGGCGCGACAAACCGCTTGTTCGCGTGAACTGCGCGGCGATTCCCAAGGAGCTCTTCGAAAGTGAGTTCTTCGGTCACGTACGCGGCTCCTTCACCGGCGCCGTCAAGGACCGCCTGGGCCGGTTTGAGCTGGCCCACGGCGGTACGCTTTTCCTGGACGAAATCGGCGAGATCCCGCTTGAGCTTCAGGGGAAACTCCTGCGTGTCATTCAGGAGGGCACGTTTGAACGTATCGGCGAGGAACGCACGCGCAACGTGGACGTTCGGTTGATCTCCGCGACCAACCGGAATCTGGCGCGCGAGGCCGCGGCGGAGCGCTTCCGCCAGGATCTTTACTATCGCCTGAGCGTATTTCCGATCGAGATTCCGCCGCTCCGGGAGCGCCGCGAAGACATCGTGCCGCTGGCGGAGCTCTTTCTTCGGCTGGCGGCGCGCAAGCTCCAGACTAAAGTGCCCGTGCTGACGAAAGCGCAGGTGCGGGAGTTGGAGCAATACGATTGGCCCGGCAACGTTCGTGAATTACAGAATGTCATTGAGCGGGCGGCGATTCTGGCCTCTCGCGGGGTGTTTTCCCTTCATCTCGATGAGGTCGTGCCCGCGGCGTCGCTGGCCGCCCGGCCACGTAGAGTCCGGGGAGGGGGGACGGACTACGCCGGAGACTTTGCCCGGGAAGAGAGCCAGAGGATTTCCGCGGCAATGCGAGAGACGCGCGGCAAAATCTACGGCC
The DNA here is from genome assembly GCA_964639135.1 of uncultured Solibacteraceae bacterium. Taxonomy (GTDB): domain Bacteria; phylum Acidobacteriota; class Terriglobia; order Bryobacterales; family Bryobacteraceae; genus JACTMJ01. Next base: position 4,937 of record CAZXBZ010000026.1, read on the forward strand.
CCAACGGCGCGGCCGCGCTGCTTGGCCTGAAACCCACGACGCTAGCCTCCAAACTCGCGCGTTTCGGCCTAAAGCGGGAGAATTTTCTCCACGGCTAACCCGCTCGTCGCGTCCGCGGCCTCACTGTCGGATCGTCCGTGACGTTCGATCGTACACGGCCGCCGCTAAAAGGGGCGAAGCGGAGCGGATTCGCGGGCGGCGCAAACGTTTCGGACGCTGGTTTTCTTGGGGGCGGCCCGTGCCCCGCGGCAAACTGCCATTTCGGATGCCCCGTGCGACAATAAGCTCTAGTGCTTGAAATCATTACACCCAAGAAGGCGAATCACACTCGAGTCGCGCTATTCGATTTTGATGGAACGCTCTCCCTGATCCGCGCGGGCTGGATGGAAGTGATGGTCCCGATGATGGCCGGGGAACTTCTCGCCTGCAAATCCGGGGAAAGCGAAGAGGCCATCACGGACGTGGTCCGGGAATTCGTCGGACGCCTCACCGGGAAGCAAACGATCTACCAGATGATCGCGCTCGCCGAAGAGATTACGAAGCGGGGCGGCACACCGCAAGATCCGCTCGTCTATAAGAAGCGCTATCTCGACCTGCTGCAGGAGAAGGTCAAGGATCGGATCCATGCGCTTGAATCCGGCGGCGTGGATCCGGATACCTACGCCGTTCCAGGCTCGCGCGCCTTGCTCGAGGGGCTCAAGCAGCGGGGCTTCAAAATGTATCTGGCCAGCGGCACGGACCAGGATTACATGCGCCATGAGGCGGACCTGCTCCAGTTCACCAGTTATTTCGACGGCGGGGTCTTCGGCGCTCTCGACGACTACAAGAGCTTTTCGAAGAAGATCCTTATCGATCGCATTATCGGCGATGCGGAGTTCGCGGGCGAGCAGTTTCTAGGGTTCGGCGACGGCTACGTGGAGATCGAGAATGTGCATCAGGTCGGCGGTGTCACCGTCGGCGTGGCGACCGACGAACCCGATTGCGCCAAGGTGGATGAATGGAAACGAGAGCGCCTGGTGAAAGTGGGGGCGGATTACATCGTCCCGCATTACCGGGGGCACGAAGCGCTGTTTGAAGCCTTGTTCGGATAGTCAGCCGCACATACAAAGGGATCGGGACGGATGAGCACACGCTATCGGGTTTTTGACCGGAACCGCCTGGAAATTAAGCCGCTCAATGAGCGCATACACGATCTTCAAGTGTCTCAATGGCCGCGGTTGACCGACGAGACACCCGCTTTCAGCCACCCCCAACTCCCGGAAGTAGCGGCGGCCATGCACCGCGCCAAACAGACAGGGAGCGCTCGCGTGCTCATGAATGGCGCGCATCTCCTCCGTTCGGGCGCGAACCGCTTCATGATCGACATGATGGAGCGCGGCGAAATCTCGCTCATCGCGATGAATGGCGCCGGCGCGATCCACGACTACGAATTGGCCCGTATCGGCGCCACCACCGAGAGCGTGGCGCGCTACATCCGTACGGGCGAGTTCGGCCTCTGGCGGGAAACCGGCGAACTGAACGAGTGGATTCAGGAAGCCGCCGCCGAAGGCCTTGGCCTCGGCGAAAATGTCGGCCGGCGCATCCTCGCGAGCGATTATCCGTACAAGGACCTCAGCGTCTTCGCCGCCGCATACCGCCTCGGCGTCCCCATCACCATTCACGTGGGTATCGGTTACGACATCATCCACGAGCATCCAAACTGTGACGGTGCGTCCCTCGGCGCCGCCAGTTATCTTGATTTTTTGATTTTTGCCAGCGTGATGGAAGCTCTCGAGGGTGGCGTGATTCTGAACTTCGGATCCTCGATCATGGCGCCCGAAGTCTACCTTAAAGCCCTCGCGATGGCCCGCAATGTCGCCCGCCAGGAAGGCCGGATTATTCAGAACTTCTCCACCGCCGTATTCGACATGGTCCCCATTCACGGCGACATTCATCATGAATTGCCGAAGACGGACCCAGGCTATTATTTCCGGCCTCACAAGACCATGCTGGTTCGCACGGTGGCGGATGGCGGAAAAAGTTACTATTTCTCCGGTTCTCACAAGCAGACCTTCCCCGCGCTGTGGCGGGCGCTGCGCTCCTTGGATGAGGTGGCGGCACGATGAGCCAATCGGCCGGCGCGTTGTTAACCCGGGCGGCGATCGAACGTATTCTTTCCGGAATCGCGGAGATGCGCGTGCTGGTTGTGGGCGATATTTGTCTCGATCGCTGGTGCATTTACGATCCGGCCCTTGCGGAACCTTCCCGTGAAACCGCAATTCCGCGCGTGGCCGTCCTGAGCTACGAGACGACCGCGGGCGCCGGCGGCACGGTCGCCAACAATCTTGTCGCGATGGGCGTCGGAGGCGTCAGCGTCCTGGGCGTCATTGGCGACGATGGGGCCGCTTACGAATTGCGCCGCGCGCTGGCCGGCCGGAACATCGATTCCACTCGGATGGTGATGGATCCACAAGTCCAAACCTTTACCTACACGAAATACATCAATGTGAGTACCGGCGTCGAGGATCTGCCGCGGACGGATTTCATCAACACGGCGCCTTGGCCCGAGAGCGTGGAGGCTTTTGTCGCCGGGCAACTCCGCGCAGCCGCCGCCGAGGCCGATGTGATTCTGGTTTCGGACCAGGCCGAGACGGATGCGGGCGGCGTGGTTACCGCGGCGGTTCGCGAGGAGTTGTCGGAGATTGGACGCACGGCTCCCGGGAAAGTGATCTTCGTCGATTCCCGGATGCGCCCGGAGCATTTCCGCGACGTCATCGTGAAAGTCAATGAAGAGGAAGCGGAAATGGCCTGCGCCCGCTTGAAATTCGATCGGGATTTCGCCCGTTTGCGCACCCACACGCAAGCACCGCTTTTTCTGGTGACGCACGGCGGCGATGGCGTTGATATTTTCTCCACCGGCGCCTCGCGCTTTGTCGGGACGGAACGCGTGCAAAACCCGGTGGATATCTGCGGCGCCGGGGACAGTTTCTCCGCCGGCGCGGCGATGGCCCTGGCGGTCACGGGAGACCCCGAGCGGGCGGCGGCCTTTGGAAATCTCGTGGCTTCCATTACGATCATGAAAAGAGGCACTGGCACGGCTTCGCCAGATGAAATCCTCGCGAAAGCGGAGCGGCGGCAATCATGAATGTCCTTGCCATCGATGTCGGTGGGTCCAAGGTAACCCTGGCGGTTTTCGAAGACGGCCGGATGATCCTCCGTGAAACGCATGCAACGGACCGCGACGGCGGCAAGCAGTGGATGCTCGATAAGACGATGTCCGTCGCCAAGGCGTGGTCGTCGAAACTGCGCTTCGACCGATGCGGTATCGGTTTTGGCGGACCGGTAAATTATGCCCGCCAGCGAGTGGACAAATCCACGCACGTGAGCGGCTGGGACGATTTCGATTTCCCCGGTTTCGTGCGGTCGGAACTCGGCATCCCCGCCATCATGGATAACGACGCGAACGTGGGCGCGCTCGGCGAGTATACCTTTGGCTCCGGCGCTCACAGCGACCCCATGTTCTATATGACGCTTTCCACCGGCATCGGCGGCGGCATCATCATCAACGGGTCGCTCTATCGCGGCGCGGATTCCTTCGCGGGCGAGATCGGCCACATCACCATCCGTCCGGATGGCCCCGAATGTCTGTGCGGCTCTTACGGCTGCCTGGAACGCCTTTGCTCCGGGCTTTGGCTCGAACGCGATTACGGCAAGCCCCCCAAGGAACTTATGGAAGACCATCGCTTCGTGCAGAAGTACGTCGTCGATCTTGCCCAGGGCTTGAAGGCCTGCATTCTGTTGCTCAACCCCGCCCGCATTGTGATCGGCGGGGGCATCAGCAAGGCCGGCAAGAAGCTCTTCGATCCTCTGAAGGCGGAGCTCCGCAAACAGATCACCAGTTGGGCGGAGGCCCGCATCGATGTCGTGCCCGCCTGCCTGGCGGACGATAGCGTGCTTTATGGAGCGCTAGCCCTCGTGGATGAAATCGGAAAATAATGACCCATACCCAGACTTACGTAAACAGCTTGCAAACCGTACTGGCTTCCCTCGATCTTGCCAAGGTGAGCCAGGCAATCGAGTGGTTTCGCGAAACTCGCGACGCCGGCGGAACCATCTATCTCTGCGGCAATGGCGGCAGCGCGGCCAGCGTTTCGCACATTGCCTGCGACATCGTGAAGGGGTGCAGCTATCCGCGCTATAAGCGATTCCGGGTGATGGCGCTCACCGATAACCTCGCCACCATCACTGCCTACGCGAACGACGTCGGCTATGATGTGGTTTTCGCCGAGCAGCTCAAGAACTTCGCCACGCCCAAGGATCTCGTACTCGCGGTCAGCGGCAGCGGCAACTCACCGAACGTGGTGAAGGCGCTCGAATACGCCCGAACCGTTCCCTGCCGCACCATCGCTTTCACCGGGCGCGACGGCGGCAAACTCGCCCCGCTGGGCGACCTCAACCTGCACGTGAACGAACAGCACATGGGCCGCATTGAAGACGCGCACATGATGATGCTGCACATGATCGCCTACGCGTTCATGGATGGCGCCGCCGGGTAGTTCCGGCGCGGCGCGGGATACTTCAGCCGCCGGCCATGTCTACTCATCAGGAAGCGGAGAAGGCGTATTACGAGGAGCGTTACGCCGCGTTTCTCGATCTGCCCAGGGAGGATCTTCGCTTCACTCCGGCCGGTTTCCTTGCCGATCTCGATAACCCTCGCAGAGAGGTCTTCGAGCGCCGGCGTCTCTATCGCGCGACGCTCACCGCTCTCGGCCAGTTAAGCCTGTCTGGAAAGCGCGTTCTCGATTACGGCTGCGGTACGGGCGACTTCGGCCTCTGGATGGCCGCCGCCGAACACGCCCGCGTTACCTTTCTCGATCTCTCGGAGAACGCGATTCGTGTCTGCCTGCGGCGCGCCGAAGCGAGCGGCGTATCCGCGCAATGCGAAGGCGTCGCGCGCGATGCTTCCGACCTGTCCTGCTTTCCGGATGCCACTTTCGACCTCGTCTACGGGTGCGCCTCGCTGCACCACACCATCAAGTACGCCGGTGCCTGGGAGGAGCTTCTGCGCGTGCTCAAACCTGGGGGCGATCTGGTTCTCACGGAGACTTACGGCAACAACCGGCTCCTCAACGCACTCCGCCGCTGGAACTGGCGCCGCGCCGGGCTCTCCGAAGATCAGGGTGAGGATGTTATTTTCAACGACGAGCACGTTGCTGTTTTACGACGGTGCTTCCGCGAAGTGCGCCTGCGTCCCATGGGGTTGTCTTCCATGGCCAAGCGCGCCATGCGAGGACGTTTCGAGTCGCGGCCGCTCCGCGCCATGCTCGGCGCGCTCGAAGGGCTGGATGCCGCTCTGCTCCGAACCCTGCCTCCGCTCAAATCCCAGTGCGGTGAAGTGCTCGTCGTGGCGCGCGGACGCCGCTAGCATTTCCGTCGCGCCGCCGCGATTCATGCCCGGCGATGGCGACCGCATACAATAGCTCTTAATGCTTGGTACGCCGCTCGAGATCCTGGATTCCGGAGATAGCTCCCTGTTCGAGGTCCGTTCCACCGCCCCAGCCCGCCCAGGGAGGCTGCCTCTCACCGGAGAGATGCTCACCGAGGGGCCGTCGGGCGACGTCTTCGCGATGAGCCAGAACGTCGCCATGGGCTGGCGGCCCACGCAGCTCAACGGCAAGGAAGTTCTCTTGCTTTCCACGCACGGCGGCGTGCGCGCGCCCGGCGGCGAGCCCATCGCTCTCGGCTATCACACCGGCCACTGGGAAGTGAATCTGCTGGTCGAGGCGGCCGCCCGCGAGCTCAAGCGGCGCAACGCCATCCCCTTCGCGGGTTTTGTTACGGATCCCTGCGATGGCCGCACACAGGGCACGGTCGGGATGTTCGATAGCCTCCCCTTCCGTAATGACGCCGCGCAGGTCTTCCGCCGCCTGATTCGCTCGCTGCCCACGCGCCACGGGGTCGTCGGCGTGGCCACCTGCGATAAGGGTCTGCCCGCCATGATGATGGCGCTCGCCGGAGAAGGGAAGTATTCCAGCATCCTTGTGCCCGGCGGTGTGAGCCTGATGCCCGACGAAGGGGAAGACGCCGGCAAGGCGCAAACCGTCGGAGCCCGTTACGCCTACCGTGAAATCACCATGGAAGAGGCACAGGAGATCAGTTGCCGCGCCTGTGCTTCTCCCGGCGGCGGCTGCCAGTTTCTGGGTACCGCCGCCACGTCGCAGGTGGTGGCCGAAGCGCTCGGCATGTCCCTCACTCATGCCGCCCTCGCGCCTTCGGGGCAGCGCGTCTGGGAGGATGCCGCTACGCGTTCCGCCAAGGCGGTTCTGCACCTCATCGAACGCGGTATCCGGATGAACGACATTCTCAACGAATCATCCTTCCGCAATGCGCTGATGCTGCATGCGGCATTCGGCGGCTCCACGAACCTCGTGATCCATATCCCGGCCATCGCCTATCACGCCGGTGTTCGCCGGCCGGAAGTTGGCGATTGGGCCGAGGTGAATCGCCGGATTCCGAGACTCGTCGATGCACTCCCCAACGGACCCATGTATCACCCCACGGTGCGCGTCTTCCGGGCGGGCGGCGTCCCGGAGGTTATGCTCCACCTGAGGCGCGCGGGCTTGCTCGAACTCGGCGTCATGACGGCCACTGGCCGCACCCTGGGCGAAAACCTCGATTGGTGGGAAACGTCCGAGCGCCGCCGCCTGCTTCGAGAGCGTCTTAAGACGGACGATGGCGTCTCCCCGGACGACGTCATCATGTCCCCGGAGCGCGCCGCCGCCAAGGGGCTGACGTCCACGGTCTGCTTCCCGGTGGGGAATCTGGCGCCGGGCGGGAGCGTCATCAAATCCACCGCCATCGACGCAAGCGTCGTCGGCGCCGACGGCGTGTATCGAAAGCGCGGTCCAGCCAAGGTTTTCACGGAAGAGCACGAAGCCATTCAATCCATCAAGGGGCGCGGCGCGAAACGCATCGAAGCCGGAGATATCATCGTGCTCTGCTGCCGCGGACCCAAGGGCAGCGGCATGGAAGAAACCTATCAGGTCACCTCCGCGCTGCGATATCTGCCCTTCGGCAAACACGTCGCCGTGCTCACGGATGCCCGATTCAGCGGCGTTTCCACCGGAGCCTGCATCGGCCACGTCACGCCCGAAGCGCTCGATGGCGGCCCCATCGGCAAGGTGCGCGATGGCGATATGATTGAAATCCTCATCGATCGCAATCGCCTCGAGGGCAGCGTGAACCTTATCGGCGAGAATGGCCAGGCCATCGGCGCCGGGGAGGGAGACCGCCTGCTTGCCGGACGCCCCCCGGACCCCAAGCTGAAGCCAGACCGCTCGCTTCCCGAAGATACCCGGCTTTGGGCGGCGCTGCAATCGGTTAGCGGCGGCTCCTGGGCCGGTGGTGTCTATGACGTGGATCGAATTCTTGAAGTGCTGAACGCGGGTGCATCCGCGCTGCGAGGCCGGTAGTCCAATGGCCATGCACTCTTTTGCTTCCTGGAACGTGAACGGCCTGCGCGCCTGCATGAACAAAGGCTTCGACGTCTGGCTGGATGCTCAGAATCATGACGTGCTGCTGCTGCAGGAAGTGCGCGCCGAACTGCCTCAGATTCCTCCGGACATCCTTCTTGAAACCCGCTATTACAAGTTCTGGTGTCCGGCTCGCTCGAAGAAGGGTTATAGCGGGGTGGCGCTCTTCTCCAGGCAAGCGCCCCTTGGCGTTCGCTTCGGCCTCGGCATTGAGGAATTTGACGCGGAAGGGCGGGTCATCACGGGCGAGTTTTCCGAATACATCGTCGTGGGCGCATACTTTCCGAACAGCCAGGACGCGGGCCGCCGCGTGGATTACAAAGTGCGCTTCTGCGATGCCATCCATCGCCACGTGGAGGCCCTCGGCAAGACCGGCAAGCCCATCATACTGGGAGGAGATTACAACGTCGCGCCACAACCCATGGACCTTGCGCGCCCGAAGGAGAACGAAGGCAGCCCCGGTTATCTACCGGAGGAGCGTGCCTGGATGGCCGGCTTCCTCGGCAACGGCTGGCTCGACACTTTTCGCCACCTGCACCCGGACACCGTAAAGTACACGTGGTGGAGCCAGCGCTCCGGCGCCCGCCAGCGCAACATCGGCTGGCGCATCGATCACTTCGCCATCCACAAACGGGATGCGGACCGCCTGCGCTCCGCCGAGATCCTGGACCACATCCACGGCAGCGACCACTGCCCGGTCACGATCTCCCTGGAGGTGTAAGGCGAGCGAACCGGCCCGCCCAGGGAATCGTTACTCCTCGCATTCATATTCCAGAATGTCTCCAGGCTGGCATTGGAGAGCCTTGCAGATTGCTTCCAATGTCGAGAGCCGGATCGCCTTTGCCTTACCGTTTTTCAAGATGGAGATATTGGCCATGGTGATACCGACGCTCTCGGCCAGTTCAGTGACGCTCATCTTCCGCTTCGCCAGCATTACGTCGATGTTGATGATGATTGGCATGCTGATCTCGGTTACACCGTCAAGTCGTTCTCGGATTTCAGTTCCACCGCGCTCCGCAAGGTTTTTTCAAACACCGCGGCGGTGGTTGCGACAACCACGGAGACGAAGATCAGCAGGAGCCCGATCATGACGCCACCCGCGATGTCGTCCGTGCCGCGTATCACGATCAAGATATATGCCTCTGCTCCCACGAGAAAACCGACAAGAATCATTGCGCAGTACTTGATGGTTCGCAGTGCCCTGACGGAGCGCTGCGAGAAAACTTCTCCTCTTCCGACACATCCCAGGAGCTGAAACGCTTGGTGGAGCGCAACGAAAAATGCAATGGACCCCGTGTACACATACGCCAAAAACAGATCGTTGAAATAGATCTGAAAGAGAGTGGCGTGCGCGTTTCTGCCTTCGAGATGTGGTTCCCAAAGCAACAGAGCAAGAGAACCCATACCAATGAGCACGATCACCACTTGAAGAAAGATGGTTGAGCCCTTCGTCATGCTAGTTATTTTAATGCAGAAATTATCGCATATCAATAAAAATTAATTGTTATACGATATTTTTTTAATAGACGTTATCGCGCCGGGACTTAGCGACGCCGCAAGCCAGCCGCCAAAAAACGCGGCGGCCGTTCCACTATCCATCGACTCTCAATTTCTCAATCGCGGACACGGGCCTGCTAGGCTTTCCGTTACCGTCCTGGTAGTATTTTTCCTGGCTGGGTGCATTTCCGAGGCATGTGGGATTTTGTAGGATCAGAACAATGAGATCTTGCGAAGGAAAGCTGGAATCCACGCGAATTCCTTCGCGCAAGGAGCTACTCGTTGCTGGATACGCTGCGTGACGGTTGCTGGATCACTCTGAAGCGGCTCCGGGTCTATCCCGTGATATTTCTGCTGGCTTACTTAGGCGCGTGCGCTTATTACCTGCAAAGGCGGATGGTATCCCGCTGCCGGGTGATCTCATAATTGGAACTGATTTCCTGAGTGTCTATGCCGCGGCTGATCTGGCGATGGCGGGTGACCCGGGAGCGGCCTATGCCGATGCACCGCACCTCTCCCGGATGCGAGAAATGGCAGGTTCGACGGATGCGCCCGACCGATGGCGATAGCGCGGAGCAAATCCGGCTTTCCTCCGTGGGAGCGGAGCTTGCTCGCGCTTCTGTGGCTCTTGCCGTTGCTGAGTTTCCTGGCTGGATCCGTGACAGGATATCCATTGGGTGTGCTGATTTTGTGTGTTGCGTTCATGAGTGTGTGGCGGGGTCTGGAACACCATGATGGCGCGTATGCAAAATTAGAAACGGATATTTAGCCGCGGTTTCTCGCCAGACCCATGGCAAAAAGCCGTCCGATCTGACATAAACATTTGAGTTCGTAACTGTTTAGATGCCTTGCTGGGCCTTGAGATCGGATTTCCTTCTCGCCGTTCTTCTATTCGTTCCATGCTGCCATGGAAATCGTTAGCGCGTGCGAGGGCGTTGTGGCCGATCCCTGAGAGTGTTAGTATCCTGGCATCGCACCGGAATGCTCAGCATCGGACCTGATTGTCCTCCTTGAAGACGTCGTTTTTTCCTATGGGCTCTCCGAGGTCTTGCATGGGGTATCGTTTGCCTTGCGCAAGGGCGAGGTAGTCGGCCTGCTCGGTCCAAACGGTGCGGGGAAATCAACAACAATCAAGATTATTGCGGGACTCCTTGCCTCGAGCGGCGGACGTGTTTCCGTTCTTGGGCTCCCCCTGCCTGATCGCGCCGTCGATGTCAAGCAGCGGATCGGCTATGTGCCGGAATCCGCGGAGTTATTCGAGAGTCTCACCGGCCAGGAGTTCCTCGAACTGATGGGAAGGCTGCATGAACTTGACGAAGGGATTCTCCAGATCCGGATCCGTGACCTTCTTGAAACCTTTAACCTCAGTTCCGATCGCCACAGCCCTCTATCCGCGTATTCCAAGGGCATGAGACAGAAGATTCTTATCTCCTCCGCGCTTCTGCACAATCCGGCCCTCATTCTGATGGACGAGCCGCTCTCGGGACTCGATGTGAACTCGGCGATTATGATCAAAAATCTGATCGTCGCGCTGGCTGCCTCAGGCAAGACCATCCTTTACAGTTCTCATGTGCTCGATGTGGTGGAGCGCGTCTGCGACCGTGTGCTCATCATCAACAATGGCGCTCTGATCGCGAGCGGCACCGCCGCTGAACTCATGGCGGAAACGGGTGAGGATTCACTCGAACAGGCATTCCAGAAGCTCACCGGCGCTTCCAGCACCGATGCCGATGTGGCGCGCATTGTCCGGACCTTGAAGTCATGAACGCTCCGTCCAATTTCATTACACGGAAAATGAGGTGCCCCGCGGCGGCACGAACGCTGGCGCGTTTTGGCATTAACGCAAAGAAGTTCTGGCTCTTGGTGGACCTGTTCGAGCAGATTGCCGAGCGCAGGGAATTTATCACGCAGTTTGGCCGCGACGAATTCTCCATGAAGGCTGCGGCCGGAATGCTGGTAGTTTATTCAGCGCTCCTCGCTGTGTTGGTGGTGGCGATGCAAATGCCCGCATCGTTCCTGCTCATCAGTGCTGCTTTTATGACCGGGTTTGTCGTGCTTCTCTATTCGCTTGGCGAAGCGGGAAACAGCCTGGTGAGCCCTGGCGAGGCCTTGATTCTGGCGCATCAGCCGATCGATGGGGCCACCTACACGGCCGCAAAACTTAGAACTTATCCGTAAATAATATTGACTGCAAGAGGGACTTTGCGAAAGGCG
>CAZXBZ010000027.1:0-15713 GCA_964639135.1 uncultured Solibacteraceae bacterium
ATAGGGATTGCGTGGCCGTTCTACCGCTACTGGTCGGCGAAGAAAGCGAGTGCGTCTCCGGCCGCGGAGTGACCGCGGCCGGAGGTTCGCGCCAGTCACGGGCGGCTATTTCCGATAGATAAGATATTTCGAGCGGCGGGCGGCAAAATCGGCAAGCGAGTCCTCCCACGTTGTGACGATCCGGCGCGGATCGGCTCCGGAGGCGAGTGCGTCGATGGTTGCCTGGTTGCCGATGAGGCTCCGGTTTCTGGTCAGATTCATTTTGCCGGGGTAAAGCGCGTTGAGCGCGGCGGCTAGTTCCAGTCCGAGATAGACGGGGCGCAGTTCCTCGCGGTTTGTCACCACCATGCGGACACCTTCCACGGGGATCCCCTTGAGCTTCGAATCCGCGGGAGTGAATGCCACCGGGTAAAAGCGAATTCCCGGGATATCCCGCTTGTTCAAATAATCGGAGAGTTCCCTTCCGCGGATCCAATCCGCACCGGTGACTTCGAAGGGGGTATCGGTCCCGCGGCCCACCGAATAATTGGCCGAAGCTTCAAGCATGGCCACACCTGGGTAAAGCAGCGCCTCGTTGAGATTGCGCATGTTCGGCGAGGGGTTCACCCACATTTGCCCGGTGGAATCGAACCAGTCGCCGCGCTGCCAGCCGCGCATGGCCACCACGGTGAGCGGCATCTTCATGCCTTTTTCGGCGTGGAACATTTTGGCCAGTTCGCCGATGGTCATTCCGTGGCGGAGCGGCATCGGGTGGTAGCCAATGAACGAAAGAAGGTCGCTGTCGAGAGGCGGGCCTTCGACGTAAACGCCGGTGATGGGGTTGGGACGGTCCAGCACCACGAAGGGGATGCCGCGCTTATTCGCTTCTTCCATGGCGTAGCCCATCGTGGATATGTAGGTGTAGAAGCGCGCGCCTATGTCCTGGATATCGAATACGAGAGTGTCCACGCGGCTGAGCATGGCCGCGGTGGGCCTGCGGGCGTCCGCGCCGCCGTAAAGGCTGAAGATGGGGATGCCGGTTCGGGCGTCCTTGGCGTCGGCGATGTTTTCCTGGTCGAGCGCGCCCGCGATGCCGTGCTCCGGCGAAAAAAGAGCCGTGATGTTCACGCCGGCGTCCTTCATGGCATCAGCGTTGCGGCGGCCGTCAAGCAGCAGGCCCGTGTGGTTGGTGATGAGGCCGACGCGCTTTCCCTGGAGAGCGCGGAAGTTATCCTTGGCGAGTACGTCCACGCCGTTCTCGACGGTGGCGTTGCGGTTGACCACGCGGCGGTTGCCGGGTCCGAAGATCGTTTCCCCGTAGCTCGTGATGGCTACCCGCTCGCCCGTAATTCCGGCGGCTTGCGCGGCCAGGGTGGCCACCTTCGCGCGGAGGCTGATGACGGAACCCGTGGGGATGTGTACGGAATTGGTCAGGAGAATCACAAAGGTTCGGGAATGCGGGTCAATCCACAGCGAGGTTCCCGTGAAGCCGGTGTGGCCAAAGCTGCCCACCGGGTACAGTTCGCCGCGGTTCGAGGAAAAGCGGGTATCGACGTCCCATCCGAGGCCGCGGATATCGGGCATTGACGCCGGAGAGGCGGGCGTCACCATCTTGGCCACGGTGCCCTCGCCGAGGATGCGGTGGCCGTGGAGTTCCCCTCCGTTCAGGATCATCCGGGCGAAGCGGGCGATATCCGCGGCGGTGGTAAAGACGCCGGCGTGGCCCGCGACGCCGCCCATGTAGCGCGTCGTGGGGTCGTGTACCACGCCGAGAAGGGGCGCGCCGTTGACGACTTCGGTTGGAGCGATCCGCGGCCTGAGCGACGCGGGCGGGAGATAGCCGGTGTCCTTCATGCCGAGCGGCTGGAAGATGTGTTCGCGCGCGTATTCATCGATGCGCTGCCCGCTCACCGCGCGCACGATTTCCGCGAGCAGAATGAAGTTGATATCGGAATAGACAAAGCGCCGGCCGGGCGTGGTCTGGGGCTTGTCCTTAAGGGCGAGCTGGATTCCGGTGGCTTCCCCGCTCCATTTGGGGACCAGATCCACATCCGGACGGAGGCCCGAGTAGTGCGTCATCAGATCGCGCACGGTAATGTCGCTCTTGCCGCCCTGGAATTTCGGGAGGTATTCCGTGACGCGGTCTCCGAGGCGGATTTTGCCGTGCTCCCAAAGCTGCATTACGGCGGTGGTGGTGGCCAGGATTTTCGTGAGGGACGCCGCGTCGAAGACGGTATCGATCTTCATCGGGGTCCTGGCGGGCACGAGCGAACGGCTGCCGTACGCTTTCGTGTAGAGATCGCTCTCGGATTGCCCTACCCACAGCACCGCGCCCGGTGTGGCCTTGTCCTCGATGGCTTTTTCGATCAGCGCGTCAAAGTCGCGGGCGGCCTCGTCGGAGATCGCCTGTAATCGCGGCAAGGGGAGCAGGTAGAGCGCGAAGAGGGCGCAGAGCAGTGCATGAAAGCGTGTGCGAATCATCGTAATCTGGCCGCCCGTTCGTCGAGGAGCCGGGCGAGTTCAAAATCCTTCCGGGAGATGCCGCCGCAATCGTGGGTGGTGAGATCCACGCGTACGGTATTGTACACATTGAACCACTCGGGATGGTGCTGTAGCTGCTCGATGCCGAGCGCCGCCGCCGTCATAAAGGCGAAGGCCTGCACGAAATCGCTGAATTTGTATTCCTTATGCAGCTTTCCTGCTTTGACGCTCCAGCCATCGAGCGTTCCAAGTGCCTGTTCGATCTCGGAATTGCTGAGCTTTTCCACTCTTGCCATCGTATTGTTCCCCCTTTGAGTGGCGGCTGTTCATCACGATGCCGGCGTCCGTTACGGACCATCATATCCGGCGGCGCTTCGGGGCATCGGCAAACTTTTACGTCACTGCATCCTTTTCTTGCCGCGAGCGCATCTAACTTCACGTGGCGCACGACATTCATACGGACGCTTGCGGCAAGGCGCGCGATCCCGAAATCTCCTTCACGGAGCGAATCCCCGCTTTGCGGATGGATCTCGATTTTCAGCCGTCTCCGGTGGAGGAGAGCCCCGGATTGTTGATTCGGGATACCTTCCGCTTTTCTGACTCCGTTCTGCTGATTCCCAGCTATTTGCTCCGTTTCCTGCCCTACTTCGACGGCCAGCACACCCGCGGCGAACTGGTGGAGGCGATCGGCCTCTCTGCGAGCCGGGAGACCGCACTGAATCTGGAAGCCCATCTGGTGGAGACGCTGCGCTCCGCCTTGTTCCTCGATGATGGCAACTTCGAGAAAAGACGAAGCGAGGCGATGGAAGCCTTCCGCCTCGGTTCCATCCGTCAGGCGTCTCACGCGGGCCTGGCATATCCCGGCTCCGCCGCCGAGATCCGGGAGTATTTCGGCCAAAACCTGCGCGCGCGAGAATTCCAGGTGGATGCCGCGCGAGGGCCGATGGTGGGGCTGGCGGCGCCGCACATCAGTTTTGAAGGCGGGTGGAATTCCTATTCGGCGCTGGCCGCCGCCATTCGGAATGTGCCGTCCGGCGGCCTCTTCGTGGTGATGGGAACTTCGCACTATGGTGAGCAGGATCGCTTCGGGCTGACCGCGAAAGCCTTTGAAACGCCGCTCGGGGAGACGCGCCCCGAGCCCGCGCTCGTGAAGCAACTGGCCGAAGCCGCGCCGGACGCCGTGACCCTGGAAGATTACTGCCATTCGATTGACCATTCACTTGAATTTCATGTGCTGATGCTGCAGCATCTGGTTCAGCCGGACGTGCGGGTGCTGCCGGTTCTGGTGGGCCGTTTCGGAAACGCCATGCTGAACGGCGGCCTTCCGGAAGAGGAGGCGGGCCTGTCGCGCTTCTTCGGGAAGCTTCGTGAAATTGCTCAAGACCCGGCGAACCGGGCGTTCTTTCTCTTGAGCGTGGATATGGCGCACATGGGGAAGCGTTACGGGGATAATTTCGGGGCACGGGCCTTTTCCGGCGAGATGGCTGGCGTGGCGCGGTTAGACCGCGAACGCATTGCGATGCTCGAGGCGGGCGACCGGAATGCGTTCTGGCGCGACGTGGCCAAACGCGACGCGGAGCTGAAATGGTGCGGCTCCTCGACGCTCTATTCCTTTCTCCAGGTGTATCCCGGCGCGCGCGCCCAGTTGCATGAGTACGAGCAATGGAATATCGATTCCGCGAGCACGGTGAGCTTCGGAACGATGAGCTTCCATGGCACATAGCACGGAACCGTGGAATGTGAGGGTGAATTGTCCTCCGCGTGTGCTGCGAACGGTTCGGCCGTGTTATTCTCGGGAACCGTGAGCGGTGAAATTCATGGCATGGAACAGGAGCCGCCGGTGAGGGCTTGCGAGGCGGCGGATTCGGTGTCGCGGCTGGCCCGGATCATTGCGATCGCGGGCGGCTCGGGCTCCGGGAAGAGTTATCTGGCCGGGTACGTTGCCGGGCGGCTCGGCGCGCCCGTGGTTTCCCTCGATGCCTATTATCGCGATCTCTCGCATCTTCCGCCCGGAGAGCGGGCGCGGTGGAATTTCGATCACCCGGACGCGCTCGATTGGCCGCTGCTGCGGCGGCAGCTCGCGGAGCTTCACGCGGGGAACCGCGTGGAGATTCCGGTTTACGATTTCGCCACCCATACGCGGACCGGAAGGGTAAAGCGCATAGACCCCCGCGGTTATCTGGTGCTGGAAGGCATCTTCGCGCTCTGGGACGCCGGAGTGCGGCGTCTGCTGAGCGCGGGCGTCTTCATCGATTTTTCGGATGAGGGGCGGCTTGAGCGCCGGACCGCGCGCGACGTGGCCGAGCGGGGCCGCACGCCCGCCAGCGTCCTGGCGCAATACGAGCAGACGGTGAGGCCGATGTACCTGGAGCACGTCGCGCCCACGCGGCGGCATGCCCAGCTTTCCGTGGCGGGCGATGCCCCGCCGGAGAGGTCGTTCGAAGCGCTGATGGCGCGTCTTAACCGCGGCTGCTGAGGCGGACCGGCGCGCGGAGATCGGGCGGCGCTTGTTTCGGCGCGCAAGTGGCCGGGTTAGGGCTTATAAGCCACGACATCGACCTCGATCTTCATTCCGGGTGCTCCGAACGAGGTGCCGACGGTGGTGCGGGCGGGCCTGGTGTCGCCGAAGAACTCCACGTAGACGGCGTTCATGGCGGCGAAATCCCGCTCGGCGTCGCGCAGATAGACGTTGCACTTCACGACGTCCTTCAAGGTGCAGCCGGATGCCGCGAGAATGCGTTGCACGTTCCGAAAGGTCAAGCGGGTTTCTTCCTCGATGGTCCCCAGTTGGAACTGGTTGGTATCGAGATCCATCGGACCTTGTCCGGAGACGTAAACGAAATCTCCGGCGCGCACGGCGTAGGAATAAGGTGCGTTCGGCGCGGTAAGGCCCTCGGGGGTGATGCGTTCGATCGGTTCTGCCATGCTTGGCAGGTTCTCATATTCAGACGGCCGGGAACAAGCGGAAGCGAGCGGTACGAAGCTCGCCAGGGATGCGGTGATGCGCGGAGGGAGAAAGTTCGCAAGCCGCGCGAGAGAGAAACCGATGCGTGGGAGAGTGTTCTCACGCATCGGCCCGGCAAGTGCGGCGGCCGCCGCACTTGATGAATTTCGCTAGCCCGCTGGCGCGTCTCCCGGTGCTGGGGGTAAGGCGGAGCTTGCCGCGGGCAGCGCGGGCTGGGCTCCGAAGAAGGCGTCGAGTTCATCCTGCATTTTGAGCTTCTTCGGGTCGAACTCGGCCGCGATGGCCGCTGCTTCAGAGCCGGGCTTGGTGAGGGTGATTTCTTCGCCGATCGCGGCTTCGCGATCTTCCGCGGCGGTTACCTTGCGTTCGAGTTCGTCCACTGCGGAAAGAGTCCCCTTGCCGGTGGAGAAGGCGGCCGCGGCGTCGTTCAACCCCTGGCGGATCTTTACGGCGTGCTGGCGGGCGGCCAGCGTGACCAGCTTCTGCTCGCGCTCGGCGAGGTCGCTTTGCGCTTCCATCAGTTGCTTGCGAAGCTGCACCAGCATTTCGCTCTGCGCCTTGATGGAGGAACGCAACCCGTCGGCGCGCTCGGTGGCGGAGTTGCGCGCGGCCATCACGGGCGCGCCCTTCTCTTTTTTCGCTTCGATATCGAGCGGGGAGGTCCGGATATTTTCCAGCGTGATGGACCACTTGACGACTTCGGCGTCCGCGTCGGCCAGTTGGCGCTCAAGCACGCGTTTGGCCTGGTTGACCTCCGCTACTTTGTTCCGGAATTCAACGATCTCTCCCTTGCGCTTCTCGATGGCCTCGCGCGCGTCGGACACGTAATCCCGGATGTTTTCGGCGGCGTCCTGATCCCTGCGCCGCAGCTTCTTCCAGAGTTCCTTCAGAAATTCCATGGTTTTCTTCCCTCTTGCTTCCGGTTCCTTATCCGCGATTCCGATTCCTCGCCGCTAGGCGACAGCCGCCAGAATCTCGTCCGATGCGGGCAGCGCTTTCGCGAGATCGGCCATGGCCGTGCGCAATTCGTTCACCGAGAGGTCGCCAATGGGGAGGCTCTCCATGAGGACGACGATCCACTCGGCGGGGGATTCGAGGTTTGGGTCGTCCCGGTCGGTAAGCGTGGCGAAGGCAAACGGGTCGATGCGCGTGTTGGCGTCGAGCAGCGCGGCCTGGAACGCGGGCAGGCGGTCTTCCGCGACATCACCGTAGCGCGCTACGCGGCAGGAGATGATCAGCTTGGCGCGGATCTCGTCGATGGTGAGCGAGGCGTGCGCCGGAGCTTTGCCGCCGCGGGGTACCTTGACGGCCAGAAAGCCGCTGCCCGCCGCTACTTCATAACCGCTATCTTCCAGAACTTCGGCCATTTCGGCCAGAGTGGTGAGATTATCCTTGGTGCTTGTTGCCATATCCCTGAGTTCCTTGCGAGAGCCGTAACGCATCCAGCCGCCACGGCGCGCGATACCGCTCGCGGCGTCGAGCTCCGCGAAGCGGGCAGCCTTCAGTGTATCCACCTTCCCGTATCGGCGGCATCGTCGAGCGGCAGAACCTCGATGTCGGAAACGGAGATATCCGAGCCTTGCAGCATGCGGATCAACCCCCCGCCGGGGTTCGGTATGCCCGCTTCGAAGAAAATTATCTTCGGATTGGGGACGGGTTCGGTGGTGCGGTACTCAGCCACCGTGCCCATCATTTCCGTGCTTTGCGCGAAGGAGAGGTCGCTCGGCGCGGGGTCCGCCGAAGCCTTACCGTGAAATTCGAGATTGCCGATTTTGCCGAACTCCGCCTGTCGCGGTGCTCCGTTCACCTCCACGTTGAAATGGAGCTGGGGAGCGAACACGAGATCCTGCAGCTTATAGTGATTTGGATCGGGCGGCTGGGCGAAGGCCCAGTACATCTGCTGGTTCAGCAGGTCTTCGCGGTTGCCGGGCGTGAAGCCGTCGGCTTCGAAGTAGACGCCCGCGCTCAGTGCATCCCCCGCGCTCTTGATGAGCAGCCAGGTGGCATCCTCATCCCGCGCGGAGTGGATGCGGAAGAACTGCCATTCAGCGATGCCATGCGCCTCCTGGAGACGCCAGGCCTCCCGGAGACTGTAATCGCGTCCGCTGGCGACGGATTCCCCGCTCGAGATCATGTCGGCGAGAGTCTGTTCATCCTTCAGGACGATGGTGCTGCCCGGCCGGAGCGAGCGCCAGAAGGCGGCCGAGTGCGGATCGAAGGTGATATCCATGGAGCTTCTCCTTTGCGCCGGGCGCGGGGCTGCCGGCGGTGCGTCGGGCGGCGGCGATCCCGCGGATCGCGGCCGGTACGGAGCTGGCGCGCCGTGATAATACTGCCGCGCGCCGCGCCGCCTTGGGATCATCGCCCACGTTCCGATGAGGAGCAACAGGATGAGGATGCCGCTGCCTGGCCCCGAGAACCAATGCACGGAGCCGCTGGCCATCCCGCCCCCCGCGCCCGCCACTCCGGCGCTCGGATAGATGTAGCCGCCTCGCCGCATCAACATGCCGAGGATGCTGGCGTCGCGCAGGGCGTTGTAGCCTGTCCAGGCGCCATCCCGCGTGTAGCCGTAGCTCCCGTACTGCGGATTGTAGGTGATGTCATAATCCCGGCCGCCCACGGTGGTTTTGGGCGGAATGTAATCGGGCCGGGCGGCGGGCTCGCGGGGGAAGCTGCTCGGAAACTTATTTGCGTTATCGCGTTCGAAGGCGCGAATGGCGTCGCCGCGCGATTGGAAGAGCGTGCCCTGGGTGCGCGCCCGGTTGACGACAGCCTGGTCCACGCCATAGGCGCTCGCTGGCGGGGAAGAGGCGGCGCCGCGCGCGCCCATGCGCGGGGATACGGTCGCGGGGCTTGAACTTCCCCAGGATTGCGCGCGGCTTGGGACGCCGCGGCTCATCGGTTGGGAGAACGTGGAAGACCTCCCGAGGGAGACGCGCCCGCCGCGCCGCGCGAACAAGCTTGCCGGAAAGAGCAGGAGGAACAGGACGAAGAGAATCGCCAGCCTTCTGGCGTATCCGCTGGAGCGTTTCAGGCCCGGTAAGGAAGCGAACTGCTTCATTGCGGCGTGCCCCCGCGATTCAACGGCGCAAGCTGGTTCGCCGCTGTGCCGCCCGCCGGAACGGGCGTCATGCGATCCGGTTGCACGCTGGCTGCGAAAAGAATCGCAACCAGTAGAAACGCGGCGGCGGCCACCGCCCCGGCCGCGTTATTGCGGTCCGCGGCCACTTCTTTCGCGAGAGGCGATTTGGGGAGCAGGAGAAAATCCGCCAGAACGCGCGCGAGAAGAAGGATCGCCGCGCCGAACCAGGCGAGCACGATGCTCGTGAGAATCTCGTTTGCCCACTGGCTGCCGGCGCCCTCGAGCGCGGTGCTCGTGATGTAGCCGAGCGCCGTGAGATAGCCGCCGAAACTGATGCCGGCGGCCACGTTATTGTTATTGCCGATCTCCTTCTGCACGTCGTAGCCTGCGAACTTCGTGTAAACCCAGCCGCCCGCGACGAGGATGGCCTGCCCGGCGAGAAAGTAGATGGAGATATCGCGCAGCGCCGCCCAGAGGGAATCGCTGTATCCGCTCAGGACGCCGCGCAGCATGAATCCGGTGGCGAGGCTCGATCCGGCGACGACGAAGCCGGTGCCGGAGTTGCGGTCCTCGGCAATTTCCTTCTCGATGGAAAAGCGGTAAAGGATGGCGTGATCGTTGATCCAGAGGCTCACTCGCATCAGAAGCGCGGCGATCACTCCGAAAACGGCCACGGTGAGAATCGCGCTGCCCGGCGCGACCTCGTTCGAAGGATAGACGGTGCTGGAAATCGCGATGGCCACTCCGGTGATGTACCCGGCGAAAGCCACGCCAAAAGCGGGGTTATCGCGGTCGGTAAGCTCGTGGTCGATCTGAAAAGCGGTGGTCTTCGCGAAGAGCCAGCGAGCGCCCACGGCAAGGAGAAACGCCGCCGCGAAGAGCGGCAGGCCCTCGAGCACATGAACGACGCTCACAACGAGGGTCTGTAGCATCCTTCCTCCGGTTCGTCTTTCGGGTCTCGGCCTCCGTGTCCAGGCACGGATTGTCTATACCACGATGCGCAACAACCCGGCCGCATCGCAAGCGGGCGTTGCGGGGGAAGCCCGGCTTTCCGGGAGGACGGCGGGCGGTCCACTGTTTGTTTGCGCCCCAGGGAGAACGCGTCAGACGCCCCGGCGGTCGCCCCAGAGGTCGATGTGGAGGCGGGGGCTGAAACGGTAGCCGCGCTCCTTGCAGATTTCCGCCAGCCAGAGGGAGCGCTCGCGCAGCGTGGCGGGGTCGCGCCCCTCGGGCATCAGGATGACGTTCTCCTTGCTCGTACCGAGCGTGCTCAGAAGGGATGTGATTTCTTCAAGATCCGCCGGTTTCATCACGACGAACTTTAACTGATGAGGGTAGGTGGCGCAGAGATCTTCGAGTACCGCGGGCTGGATGCGAAGCCGCTCGTGCTGGGCGGCCCAGCGTCCCCCGTCGCGGGCGGTGGGCGTGGAGTTCGAGAGCTTCGGGCTGATCGACATCAGGTGACACTGCACGGGGTGAAAGACGGTGCCGGCGGTTTCGATGGTGATGTGATAGCGCGGCGCCGAGAGTTGTTCGGTAAGCGTGACGATACCGGGCGCGATCATGGGTTCTCCGCCCGTGAGCACGACGTGCGTCGCGGCCGTATGGCGGCGCACCTCGGCGACGATTTCGGGGATGCTCATCTCGGCCCCCTCGGGAGCCCAGGAGGTGTAGGGAGTGTCGCACCAGGTGCAGCGAAGATTACAGCCGCTCGTTCGCACGAAAACACTGGGCACGCCGGCCAGCGAGCCTTCGCCCTGCAGCGAATAGAAAATCTCGGAGATCCTCACCGCGAGCCTCGATGGCCGGATCGCCGCGAAAGGGATGGCCTTTTCATCGCGCGTACTCCAGCGGGTCGGCGATGCCGGCCTCGGCGAAGCCTTTAAGGCGCAGGAGGCAGGAATCGCAGTGGCCGCAGGAGAGACCCTCCGGCGTGGGGTCGTAGCAACTGTGGGTGAGACGGAAGTCGACGCCCAGCCGGGCGGCCAGTTGCACGATGTCCGCCTTGCCGAGATTCATCAGCGGCGTGTGGATGCGCATGCCTTCGCCGCTTTCGACACCCGCCCGCGTGGCGAGGCGGGCGGTTTGCTCAAACGAGCGGATGAACTCCGGGCGGCAATCCGGGTCTCCGGAATAATCCACCGCGTTCACGCCGAGGAAGATGTCGCGCGCGCCGAGCGTCTCGGCCCATCCAAGCGCGCAGCTCAGAAAGATGGTGTTCCGCGCGGGCACGTAGGTAATGGGGATGCCTTCGCCGATCCCGGCGGTGTCGTCGTGCTTGGGGACGGCGATATCGGCGGTGAGCGCCGAGCCGCCGAAGGCGCGCAGATCGAGCCGCAGCGTAACATGGCGCTCGGGTTTCATGGCGGCGGCCACCTGTTCGGCCGCGCGGAGTTCCACGGTGTGGCGCTGGCCGTAATCGAACGAAAGAGCGTAACAGGCGTAACCCTCCCGCCGGGCCACGGCGAGACAGGTGGTGGAATCGAGCCCGCCGCTCAGCAGACAAACTGCCGGCGGACGGGTGGATGTGCCGGGGGATGCCATCTACCCCTCTATTGTCGCGAATATTGCCGTGAGGCATGCCGGCGGAACGCTTGGGTCATGGAAACGCCGGGGCGCGCCGCCGCCGCTGGATGCGACAATAACAATACTCGTTATGTCATCGATCTTCGACCGGTTGCGCGGAAAGAAATCCACAACGCAAGACGCCAAGGAAACCGATCCGCCGCCCTGGCCGGGAAGTTTCTCTGACTGGACCTGGACCGCGGTCCTGTTCCTATTCCTGACCACCGCACTGGTGCAGGGGTTCGAGATCCCCACCGGCTCCATGGAGGGAACGCTCCTCATCGGAGACCGGCTGCTTGTGAACAAGCAGGCGTATGCGCCGTCGGATGCGATATCGCGCTGGCTGCTCCCCTACCGGGATCCGGAGCGCGGCGATATCATCGTGTTCCGCTTTCCGCTCGATCTGAGCCAGGCGTACGTGAAGCGCGTCATCGGCGTGCCGGGAGACCGTATTCATCTCGAAGGGCGGCAACTGTTCCTGAATGGCAAGGCGGTCGAGGAGCCGTACAAGTCGAAGCGAATCGGCGGAATGGATCTCTACCGGGATAACTTTCCGAAGTACATGGACATGAGCGCAACCCCGCTTGCCGCCCGCGCGCTCGAAATGCACCGCAAGTACGTTCACGATGGAGATCTCGTGGTGCCGGAGGGTTTCTATTTCGCGATGGGCGACAACCGCGACAACTCGCTCGACAGCCGTTACTGGGGCCTGGTGCCGCGGGACAACATTATCGGGAAGCCGCTGGTGGTCTACTGGTCTTACGGCAATCCGTATACGGATAGTTTTCTGGACAGCATCCCCGACAAGGTGATCCGCTGGGGCCGCATGCTGCGGATTGTAAGCACATACCCGCTGGGCGGAGACCTCGCGGGAGGCGCGCAATGAGCGAGATGACCAAGACCCTCGAAGAGCCCGTGAGCGCTTGGGGCGCCTTCGCGGGCATTCTTATCCCCGGCGCCGGGCATTGGCTGGCGAACGAACGGAAGAAGGCGGTTGCGCTGTTCGTGATCATCAATCTGGCCGTGATCGGCACTCTCCTCGGTGGGGCGGCGGTTGCCCCGCCAGTGGCGCCGGAGCCGATGTTCATCGCGGGGCTATCCTCCGCGGACCCCATCGGCAATGCGATGCGGACGATGGAGCGGATCGCCCAGAAATCGAATGGCCTTCTGTTCTGGGGCGCGGAATTCTTCGGCTACGAAACCCCCTTTGACGGCACGTCGGAGAATGCCATGGTGACGAATCTGCTGAATCTCGCGGGAATTCTGAACCTGCTCGCGGTGTTCTATCTGTTCGACGAAAAGCGCGCGGAGGCCAGGGCCTTCAAACAGGCGCTGATCGCGAGGGCGGAGAAGGGGAAGAAGCGATGAGCCATCCGGTGTATCTGTTGATCTTCCTGCTGCTTTCCGCCTCGGTGGCGGCGGTGCTGCAGGCGCGGACGAGGGAAGAACTGCTGAAGTACTTCGCCCATCGCTTTGTCATTCCCATTTTCGCGGTGGCTGGATTTAGCTGGCTGATGTTCTTTCTGCACAAGCTCTGACCCGCCTGTCTCTTAGGCGGTAGAGACATCGCATCTCGGGCGGCGGGCGCGCGCCGCGGCCAGTCTTTCCGCGGAGGAGCCCTGCCCGCGGCCGGTTACTTCGCCACCACGCGCGCGGCTTGCCCCGCCTCGTTCGTATTTACCACCAGCCGGCCCTCTCCCGTGATGTCGCCCGCCGAGATCCTGCCCTGGCTGCCCTTGCCCCACCACGCGGCCGCCTCCGTGCCGGCCACCCGGAAGCCGAGGCTCTCCTCGCCCCGCACCAGTTCGATTTCGGGTGCTGGCTCCCCCTCCCGGTAAGGCACAAGCACCGCCAGAAACTTCACTTCATCCGTGGCGTCGTTTGTGGTCGCCCGCAGGTGCCATTGGTTGTCGAAGCTGGCTTTGCCAAGGATATACGCCGTATTCGAGGCGGCCTCCGGCTTTACGGTAAATTCGTTTGTCTGGCTGAAGTGGAACGGCGCCGAAGCCGCCAGCCGCACGGCCGCCCGCGCATTCCCGCTGCGAATCGTAATGGTTCCCGCGCGGCTGTCGGTCTCCATGCGGTTCAGTGCGTGCAGCAGCCAGTCGAATGTCGCGGGGCCGCCGGTCTTCACGAAGTCGTGAACCACCAGCACGGGCCGCGTGGCTGAGCCCACGAACGCCAGAGTGCGCTCGCAGCTTTCCACTTCCGGCTCCATCGGCGGCGGTGGTTCTTTCAGAAGCTTCTCCCAGAGACGGATGGTCCCGGCGGGCTGTGGCAGGTTATAGCCTTTCGCGGCCTGTCCGCGAACCAGTGTTATCGCGCCATTGCGCTGATAATCTTCAATTTTGCCGTCGGCCTCCCAGGTAAAGATGGGCTGTCCGCGGCCGTTCACCAGCACGCTGTTGTGCGCGCGGGTCTGCCGTGTCCAGAGGATATCGTGCGGCGTGCCATAGGACGGGTAGTAGCCGGAATCGATCGCCAGCGCCTGCCCGTAGGCATAAAGCTGGAAGGAGTTTTCATCCGCGTGCGCATGGCTGAAGGAACCGAAGCGGCCCGCCCGGAACATCGCCCACACGTCGTTTGCCGCATCGCCCAGCGCCGAGTGCATCGCCACCCAGCCGATGTCTTCCATGTGCTTTGAGCCGTCCAGCTTCGCGGGGGTCTCCGGCCGCACCGTCGAACCGTCCGCCGCTTTCAATGTTTCGTAAACGTCCTCCACAAACCACTCGCGCCACTTCGTCTGGTTCAGTTCGCCCATCTCGGCGATCCCCTTGGCGTACCACTTCAGCACCGGGTCTCCGTTCGCCTCGGCCAGCGTATCCGCCAGCACGCCGGCGGATTCGTTCGGGCGGTGATACGCGCTGTCTCCAAATCCTCCGCTCGGCGCGTAGGGCGGCAGAAAGTAAAGTCCCAGATAGCCGGTGTTGCGGAAAAACGGCTTCTTGAACAGATCCGTCTCCGTCGCCTGGCGCATCGCCACCGCGAAGTTGGCGTGACTGTAAATATAGAAAGACCAGTAGCTCAGCCCCTGCGACCATCCGCCGTCATCGCCGCCGAAGCTTGGGTAAGACGTCAGTTCCGCGCGCAGCACGTAATCGAGCCACTGCTCCGCCTCCGGAATATCGCCCAGAAACGCGAGCCCCGCCGTCCCCAGAAACGCAATCGCCCGGCCCGAATGGTTCCCGTAGGGGTGCGTCAGAAAATCCTCTTCCTCGAGCGTCCGCAGCACCTGGTTTCCGCGTTCCGTCATGGAAGCGAGCACCTTCTCGCGCTCCCCGGGCTCCAGCGTATCCCCGACCCAATCCCACGCCAGCGACATTCTCTCAAGCATCGGCATCGAGGCTTCATCGTTGCCGATACCGCCCGAGGGGAGCTTCAAGGCGTGGCTGGTAATCCCCTTCGGATCCCACGAGGCAAGATTCAGAAGCCACCGCCGCGCGCCGTCCCGGTACTTCGCCTCCCCCGTCAGTTTGTAAGCCAGCGCCAGCCGCGCCACGTGCGCGCTTCCCACCTTGCCGGGCGTGAAGGTGCGCATCCAGTCTTCGGCGCTGGAGCCAAGAGTGGGCGGCTCCGGATAGAGGTCTTCTTCGAGCGCCGCGTCGGCCGCCCGTCGCAGCCGTGCCCAGGAGGGGACGCCGCCATTTGCGATGGTCGCCTTCAGCTTCTCCAGTCGCCCGTCCGTCAGATAGAGCCGCGGATGCACTCCCGCCAGCGTTGCCTTCAGCGCCTGTACGTCCGGCATCAGCAGCACCGGTGCCGAAGGCGGCAGCGCGAAGCGCCGCGTCTCGGAAACTCCAGTTTCCGTGCCCTTCTCATCCAGGTAGACCACCTGCCACTGGTAATTTCCAGGCTCCAGTTCGTGGAAGGGAGGATACACCGCGGAGGAAAGCGCCTCCGTGGCGAAGCCGCCCCGCGAGCCGCCCTCCCGGCGAACTTCGAGCCGGTATTGCGCCGCCTTCTCATTCGGCGTCCAGCAGAAACCCGGCGGATTCACATCCACCTTCCGCCCGTCCGCCGGATAGGCCGTCATCTCTTGGGCCCGCGGCACGCGCTCCATCACCGCCAATCCCGAGGTCCACCGCGGACCCCCCGCGCCACACCCCGTCGCGAGCAGCCCCGCCCACAGCAAAATGCCAGCAAAAATCCAACGTGTACCGCTCAATCCAATCCCTTTCATCCAGCGCAAGCTCCATAGCCTGCTGGCAAACGCACCGGCCAAGCATTGATCATATCCAAGGCCCCGCCGCGGCGTGACCTCCCACAAGCCCGCCTTCAGCGGATCCTTGTGCACCGTCTCCTTGCTGAATCTCAGTCCGTTGCGGTACGGCGCTCCCATTGGCCTCATGGGAGATGCGACAATACCGCGGGCGGAATTTATATGCGGCGTATGATGGTTCGGGTACTGCTGATTCTGGCGTCTTTGGCGGCCGTTTCCGCCATCGTAATCGCCATAGCCTTTCCGGCGTTACTTCAACCCGAAGCGCTCGCCATTGCCGCAGTTGCGCTGGCCATTTGACCTGCTCCCCAAAAACTGAACCAGCTAAACTTGAAAAACAAGGAAAGACAGGAAGGGATCGATGCGGCTGACCTGCTCCCCGAAAACTGAGCCAGCCTAAACTTGAAAAAACAAGGAAAGGC
>CAZXBZ010000028.1:0-15599 GCA_964639135.1 uncultured Solibacteraceae bacterium
GGGGCTGGCGCGAAAAGCCCGGGATTCGTTCGAAGCGGCCGTGAAGCTCGATCCGCGTGATCTCGAAGCCGTTGGCGACTTATTTTCTTATTACATGTCGGCGCCGGGCTTTCTGGGCGGAGGCGTGGAGAAGGCGCGCGCCCTGGCGGAGACTATCAAGTCCGTGAGTCCGGCCGATTACGCTTTCTTTCAAGCGGAGATCGCCGAGAAGGATAAGGATTATAAAGCCGCGGAATCGCACTACCTGGAAGCGCGGACACGCGACTCGAAGCATGTGGGGCGGTGGATCGACCTGGCGAAATTCTACACTCGCCGCGGGATGACGGCGAAGGCCGGTGAGGCGCTGGTAAAGGCGAAAGAGATGGCGCCCGGCGCGGCGCGGCTGCTTTTTGACGAGGCGAACCTGTTGATTCAGGTCGGGCGGAACCCAGCCGCCGCCCGGGAGCTTCTCAAGAGGTATCGGGCGTCCGCGCTGAGCGATGAGGATCCTCCGCCGTTCGAAGTGGAGCGGCTGACCAAAAAACTGGAGAAACTGGAGAAGAAGTAGCCAGCGGCCCATGCAGTTTCGCGATATCGTTCATTTCAGTTTTCAGGCCCTCCGCGCCAACAAAGTGCGGACGGTGCTGACGTCACTGGGCATGGTGATCGGCAATGCGGCCGTGATCCTGGTGGTGACTATTTCCCTTACGGGACGCGACTATATCCTGGAGCAGATCCGCGGGATCGGCTCGAACCTGATTTATGCCTACTACGAGGCGGGGAGCGGCGCGTCGCCCGAAGTACAGGCGGATTTTGTGAAATGGCCGGATGTCGAGGCGGTGCGCCGCGAACTCGGGCCGAGAATCGTCGCGGCGACCGGCATCATGACCACGTACGATCACGTCATGATTGACGGCCGGCAGGATGACCTGCGCGTCATCGGTTCGGACGATGCCTATCCCGCGGTGAGAAACCTGGTGGTGGTTTCAGGCCGGTTCCTCACGGCGGATGAAGTGACGACGCGCGCCAAGGTGGTCATGCTTACCGAGCGGCTCGCGAACCGGTTGTTTGGGTCTCCTTCCGCCGCGGTGGGGCAGGTTCTTAAGATCGCCCGGCTACAGTTCACCGTGATCGGGGTGTTCCGTGAACGGACGGAGACTTTCGGGCTCGCCGAACTGAGCAGCGAAACCGCGCTGATTCCCATTACCGTGCTTCGCTATTTTTCTCCGGTGGAGCGGATCGACCCGTTATATGTGCAGGTTGCCTCGGCCGACGATGTGCCGCAAGTAACCGCGCAACTCCGGACGATCCTCGAATCCCGGCACCGTCCGGGAGCGCGCTACGCCGTGGAGAATTTGACGGCCATTCTGGACGCGGCCAAGAGCATCGCGCTGGTGCTGACCGTGGTGCTGATCCTGATCTCGACGATTGCCCTGGTGATCTCCGGCATCGGCATCATGAATATCATGCTTGTGACGGTAACCGAGCGGACCCGGGAAATCGGCGTGCGCATGGCGGTGGGCGCGTCGCGCGACGCGGTGCGGCAACAGTTTCTGATCGAGGCGACGATTCTGAGCCTCGCGGGTGGTTTGCTGGGGATTCTGATCGGGGTGGCGATTCCGCTCAGTGCGGGGTATTTCCTTGGCCATATCCAAATTCCCGTTTCAAAGCTCTCGATTTTCGTGGCCTTTGCGACGAGTTGCGCGGTAGGTCTGATCTTCGGCTATCTGCCCGCGAACCGGGCGTCGCGGCTGAATCCAACGGAAGCTCTCCGCTATGAATGAGCATCGGGACGAACGGAATACCGGCTTTCCCGCGCGGCGTCACCGTGCCGCCCCGCCGGATAAGGAGTTTCGGAAAATGATTGCCTTTCGGGTTCGAGCTTCTGCCCGCCGGCTGATGCCGCTCCTGATCGCTCTCTTCATGGGCGGATATCCTTGCATGCTGCGCGCGCAGCATGCCACGGATACGGCCGCGGTGCGTACCCTGTCGCTCAAGGAGTGTGTCCAACTGGCGCTTCGGCAAAATCCGGATATGTTGCTGTCGCGCCTTGAGCACCAGGAATCCGCTCTGCGGGCACGCCAGTTGGGCGATCCTTTCTCCTTGAAGCTGGGCGTCGGCAGCGGCCTTGCTTACACAACCGGCTTCCCGATGAGCGTGGGTGGTTCCGGGCCGAGTATCATCAACGCGCAGGCTTCCATGACCTTGTTCGATGGTTCGTTGCGGTATCGCGTGGCCGAAGCGCGCGAGCGAGGGAAGGGTGTCGCCTTCGCCGATCAGGAGAAGCAATCGGCGATCGCGCTGGAGGTAGCCCGGCTCTATCTCGACATGGAAGCGCTTGCGCTCACGGAGGCTTCGCTGCGGACGGAACTCGCAAGCCTGGGCCGCATTTTCGACATCCGTGAACAGCAGGTCGCGGAAGGCCAGGCGCTTCCGCTGGATGCGAAGCGGGCTCGGGTGGCGGTTGCGGCCGCGAGATACCGGCTGAAAGAAATAGAAACGGCGTCCGCCCGTGCTCGGACGCAATTAGGCTTTCTGCTGGGTCTTGAGAACGGCGTGGGCGTGGCGGCGGCGAAAGAGGAGCGTGCCGCGCCGGCCGCCCCGGCGGATCCGGACAGCGCGGGACGGGAGGCGGTGGAGGCGAGTCCGGAACTGAAACGGTTGGAGATCGACCTCGCCGCCAACCGCTTCCGGCTGAAAAGCGCGAATGCCAGCCGCTGGCCGATTGTTCGCCTGGTGAGCGAGTATGCGATGTTCGGAAAATTTAACAACTACAGTGATTACTACAACCGCTTCGAGCGCCATAATGCACAGCTAGGCGCGAGCTTCGAACTGCCCCTATTTACCGGCAGCGCGCTGAAGGCGGAGAAATCGGAAGCCACGGTGGAGGCCGAGCGGCTGCGGCTGAGTATCGAGACCACCCGCAAACGCATCGCGCTGGAGGCGGCGGACGCGGCGCGCGTGGCCGGGGACGCCAAGGCCTACCGTGACGTCGCGGCTCTCGATCTCGAAGCCTCCCAGGAACAGGTGAGCGTTCTTCTCGCCCGGGTGGACGAAGGCCAGGCGAAGATCGAAGATCTTGAGATGGCCCGCTCGGAGGTGAGCCGGAAGCAGGCGGAGTACTATCGAAGCCAGGCCTCCGCGGAGCAGGCGCTGTACGCAGTGCTCCATAAAACCGGCGATTTGGTAGCGTGGTTTCAATAAGTGCCGAATCTGATCCTGGAATCGCGGTTATCCAGCCGCGGATCCGATACGAAATAGTGCTGTAACTGAAAACATTGAATCAGGCGTCCGATTTGAGGACAATGAAAATCACCATGTGGCTCTCCAGAACCCTGCCCGCGATTCGTGCGTCGGCGAAGCCTCGCCTCGCGCTCTTTCTGGTTGCATCGCTTCTGTTCTTACTGGGCGGGTGCAACCTGGATCCCGAAACCGCGAAAGTCCGCTTCGTTGAGAGGGGCAACGAGTATTTCAAGAACGCGAAATACAAGGAAGCCTCGATCATGTACCGCAATGCGCTCAAGAAGGACATGAAGTACGGCGAGGCGTATTACCGGCTGGGCCTCGTGCATAAGCGGATGGGCTTTCAAGTACCCGTGAAGGCGGGGGATATCATTCAGGCCGTGAACTCGTTCAGGCGGGCGCTGGAAGACCAGAGGCTTTCCAAGGAAAGCCGCAAGGACACGATGGTGCAACTGGCCGAAATCTTCGTCTGGTATTTCACCACCAACCCGGAAGAGCAGGACAAGGAATTCCTGAACAAGGAAGTGGCTTCGCTCCGGGACAAGTTCTATGAGATGGATCCGAACTCCTTCGATGGGAAGCGTTTGGACGGATTCCTCGCGCTAACGGAGGGAAGACTCGAGGAAGCGATCAAGCTGTTCGATGAAGCGATTGCGATGCACGGCGGAGAAGACCCGGGGCTGAGTCTCGCCATCATGGGCATCAAGATGCGGCAGGGCAAGAACGAGGAAGCGGAAGCCATCGCGAAGGAGATTATCGCGAAAGATCCAAAGTACGGCCCTCCCTATGACGCGCTTTACCTGCACTATATGGTGACGAAGCGGCCCGAGCTGGCGGCGCAAATCCTGGAGCAGCGCGACGCGGCCATGCCGGGCAACCTTGCCGCGGTGATGAAGCTGGCCCAGCACTACCGTGTCTTTGGACATACGGAGAAGCAGGAAGCGCTTCTGCGGCGGATCGTGGACAATCCGAAGGAGTTCCCGGGCGGCCGGGAGTCCGTGATTCGTCATTTGTTCCAATTCAGCGAATGGAATAAGGCCATTCAGTATGCTCGCGAAGGAGTCGAGAAAGATCCGGCCCACAAGCGGATTTACAACAACTTTATCGCCGAGGCCCTCTTGAAAACGGGGGATAAGGCGGGCGCGGAAAAAATAGTGGATAGCACGCTCGAGAGTAACTCCGAGGATGCCGTGGCGCTCGCGCTGAAGGGCCAGCTCCTGCTTGAATCCAAGGACGCGGGGAAAACGAAAGCGGCTCTCGACGATCTGACGAAGGCCGTGGCGGCGCAGCCGGATAACGTCGTGATTCGCTACGATCTCGGGCGCGCTTACCTGGCGTCGGGCAATACGGATAAGGCGATGAACGAATTTCGCCAGGCCGTCGAACGCCGTGCCAATTACGTCCCCGCGCAGTTGGCTCTCGCGAAGCTGTATTACCTGCGCCGCGAGTATGCGAACTCGATTTCGTCGGCGGACCGCGTGCTCGCGGCCACGCCCGCCCGGCCAAGCCCCGATGCGATTCTCGTGAAGGCGCTGTCTCAAGTGGCGGTGGGAGAAGTGGATAAGGCGCGGGAGCTGCTGAGCGAAGGCGTCAAGATGTATCCGGATATCGCGGATCTGCATTTTGAACTCGGCCGGATCTATCTGGCTAAACGCCAGGTGCCGCTCGCCGAAGCGTCGTTCCACAAAGCCGTGGAAGCCAAACCCACCGACTTCAAGGGCCTCACGGGCCTGGCCGAAATCTATGCCCAGCAGGGAAAGATCGATTACGCGATCCAGTATCTGAAGGATCACGTGAAATCCGTTGATTCACCCGTGCTGCTGCGTAACGCGATCGGCAACCTCTATGTGCGCAAGGGCGATCTCGATGCCGCGCTCTCCAATTATCTGGAGTTGTCGAAGACGGTGCCTGATTCCTCGGACCTCAATATGAGGATCGGCGAAGTTTACCGGCGTAAAGGCGACTTGGCATCCGCCGTCACCTATATGCAGCGGTCGAGCGAACTGGACCCGAACAATATGGCGCCGCTCATGCAGACGGCCACCATGCTGGATGAGATGGGCCGCACGCGCGAAGCCACCGCCGCCTATCAAAAAGCGCTGCAAATCGATCCGGAAAACATCGTCGCGCTCAACAACCTGGCTTACATGCAGGCGGAGACCGGCGGCGATCTCGATCTTGCTCTGCGGTACGCCGAGACAGCGAAACGAAAGGCGCCGTCAAATCTTCAGGTGGATGACACGCTCGGCTGGATTTACGTGAAGAAGAACCTGAACGATAACGCGCTGGTGATCTTCCGAGACCTTGTGAAGAAGCAGCCGAACAATGCGACGTTCCGCTACCACCTGGGTGTCGCCCACGCCCAGCGCGGAGATGCGGCGAAAGCGAAGGAAGAGCTGAGTGAGGCGCTGCGTTTGAATCCTTCCTCGAAAGAAACGGAACAGATTCGGGAGGCGCTCGGGAAGCTTTAGCGAACGAGTCGGGGCGGCGGCCAGCGAGCGGCTGCGCCCCCGCCGGCTCGCGCTTCTCCTCGCAAGCCGCCTTCCCGCACACGATCTCCCGATGAATAGAACCGCCAGCCTCAAGGGGGAGTCCCGCGCGCCGGCGTGGTGCGCCGCGCATTCATGGATTCCATGGGCCGCGCCGTTCCTCGTGTATGTCGCCATTCTCGGATCGTCGGAAGTATTGCCGTTCAGCACGAGCGTAAATCATGCGCTGCGGCTGCTCTTGTGCGGGACGGTTCTGGCGCTCTGTTCCCGAAAGATCCTCGGCCTGAAGCCGCGCTATTTTGTGAGCAGTCTGGGGGTTGGCGTCGCGGTGTTCGTCATCTGGATCGCGCCCGATCTTCTTTTTCCCGGCTACCGGGCGCACTGGCTTCTCTCGAATGGGCTGATGGGGTTCTTCGACCCCAGCGCAAATGCGGAAATGGCGTCCGCGCCGCTTTCGTTTTTTGTCTTGCGCCTTTCCGTCTCGGTGCTGCTGGTTCCGATAGTCGAGGAGCTTTTCTGGCGCGGATTCATCATGCGGTTCCTGATCCGGTCGGATTTCGCGTCCGTGCCGCTGGGCGCGTGGCTGCCCAGCGCGTTCCTGCTCACCGGCATTCTCTTTGGATTGGAGCATGGCGTCTATTGGGACGTGGGCATCGCGGCCGGCCTCGTCTATAACGCATGGATGGTGCGTACAAAGTCGCTCGCGGATCTCATCTGGGCACATGCCGTGACTAACGGCCTCTTGGCGGGATACGTGATGGCTTTGGGAAGATGGGAATTCTGGCCATGAGCCGGTGCGTGAACTGAATCTTGCTATGCGTATTCGCGAATTGCTTGCCACGGGAACTCCGTCTTTTTCCTTTGAATTCTTTCCCCCGAAGACCGAGCTCGGCGGCACCAACCTGCTCGAGACGATCGAATCGCTCCGGGACCTGCGTCCGGCCTATGTTTCGGTGACCTATGGCGCCGGGGGTGGCACGCGAGATCTGACGATCGACCTGGTGCGCCAGATCAAGGCCCGGTATGGAATCGAAACCATGGCGCACCTTACCTGCGTGGGCGCGGATCGCGATGAAATTGCCTCGACGCTCGCGCGGTTCCAGGAAAGCGGGGT
Organism: uncultured Solibacteraceae bacterium; assembly: GCA_964639135.1. Taxonomy (GTDB): domain Bacteria; phylum Acidobacteriota; class Terriglobia; order Bryobacterales; family Bryobacteraceae; genus JACTMJ01. The sequence goes on from CAZXBZ010000028.1 coordinate 6,826, forward strand.
GGAGAATGTGCTGGCGCTGCGCGGAGATCCCCCGAAGGGTCAAAGCCAGTTTGAGCGGACGGAGGGAGGCTTCGGCTACGCGAATGAGCTCACGGCCTTTATTCGCAGAGGGCGATGGAATTTCTGCATTGCGGGCGCCTGCTACCCGGAAGGCCATACGGAGGCGGAGTGCCTCGATACGGATATCGCCAATCTGAAGCAGAAAGTGGAAGCCGGCGCGGAGTTCCTTGTCTCGCAGCTCTTCTTCGACAACGAACGCTATTACGATTTCGTGCGGCGGGTGCGAGCCGCCGGGATCAGTGTCCCCATTATTCCCGGCATCATGCCGATCACCAATGTGGACCAGGTGGAGCGCTTCACGAAAATGTGCGGCGCCACGATCCCGAACCCGCTGCTCGATGAATTACGGCGGATGCGCGGCAACCCCGAAGCCGTTCTCTCGCTCGGTGTGGCGCACGCAACGGCCCAGTGTCTCGATTTGCTCGAGCACGGCGCGCTCGGCATCCACTTCTATACGCTCAACAAATCCGCGGCCACGCGCACCATTCTTACGGCGATCCGCACCGTTTTGCCCGCCCTCCGGTAGATTGGGCGGGCGCGGAGCCGCTACCAGAGCCCAAAATCTTCGGCGCTTCCACTGCCGATCGGCTGCCCGGGCGGGGCCGTCTCCGGCTTGGGAAGCGGGATCTCCTTGGGGTCCGCCAGAAAGCGCCCAATGCGGTCGGCCGCCCAGGTGGAATACTCGGTCCAGGCCGCGTCCGGGCCGCTTGCCGCGGCGAATCTTTCTTTCACCGCGGTGAGGCTTGCGCGGGAGGCGGCCTTCACGTCGTCGGTGGCGTCCCTCGATTCGGAAAGCTGCATCAGGCGGTAGAGCGTCACCGAATCCACCACTCGCTGCAACGCGCCCTCCATGCCGGCGAGGCGCGGTGCGTCCACCGTGGCTTTGAATAGCTGGCTGGTCACGTCCCGGAAGCTGAACTGCCGGCTGTCCCGCGCCGCGTACTGAGTGAGCCGCGCGGCTCTTTCCGGATTGAGCAGAAGCGAGATTACATGATCGGCCGCCACTTCCGCGGCGCTCAGCGGGTCGAAGGTGAGCCCCGTGCGCGAGGGGAAGCTTTCCGCGCTGCGTGAATATCCCGGCGGGTGCGGCGGTATCTGTTCAAGAATACGCTCGGGAATCCGCAGAAATTCCGGGGATAGCGTTGCAAGCAGAGCGGAAAGCGCCGCCTGCTGACGGTCTCTTGGCACGAGCTGGGCGGGCGGCGTGGCGGCCCGTGCCGCTGACCGCACGGCGTAGTTGTAATCGAGGCCGCCCACCACCTTCGCGGCGGCCTCCGCCTGATAGCGATGCAGCAGGTAGATGGGCACGAGCGTTTCCCCCATGGAGGCTAGCGGTTCTCCTGGCCGCAGGACGTTTTCCGAGAAGCGGTTGAGCGCTGCCCTCCGCACGTTCGTGAGCCGCGCCAGTTCCGCGGCGGGGTCTGGGCCGTTGTCCCACAGATGGCCGTCGGGCGATGCGCCGCCAGCGGGGCGGGCATCCCGGTCCGTCATGTACCGGAGGCCCTTGCTTGCGGCGCTCGCGAGGATGGCCTCGAGCGCGGAGTGTTCGTCCGTGCCCGCGGGAAAGTCCTGGTAACCGTAGGCGATGGTCATTTTGTCCCATTCACCGATACCGGCACTGTAGGCTTTCGAGAGATCGATGGCGCCGTTTGCGTCGAGAGTAATGAACGGGTGCGGGTAATCCATGACGGAGGCATTGTGGTTCATGCTGGCGGAGAAGTTGTGCGCCAGGCCGAGCGTATGCCCTACTTCATGGGCGGAGAGCTGGCGCAGGCGGGCCAGAGCCATCTCTCGCATTTGCGGGGATACGGGCTTTCCGGTTTCATACGGCGCCAGCAGCCCCGTGGCGATCAGGTAATCCTGCCGCACGCGCCGCGAGCCAAGCGTCACGTGGCCTTTGAGGATTTCGCCGGTTCGCGGATCGGCAACACTGGAGCCGTAACTCCAGCCGCGTGAGGAGCGATGCACCCATTGGATGACGTTGTAACGGATGTCCATCGGGTCCGCGCCTTCGGGCATCACCTCGACGCGAAACGCATTCCGGTAGCCAGCCGCTTCGAACGCCTGGTTCCACCACCGCGCGCCTTCAAGCAGCGCCGTGCGAATGGGCTCGGGCGCGCCCCGGTCCACGTAGTAGACAATGGGCCGGACCGGGTCGCTCAGCTTGGCGGATGGATCTTTCTTCTGCAATCGGTGCCGGGGAAGAAGCCGTACGTCCATGCTCTCTTCGAGAGGCGCGGAGTAATCCACGTAAGACACATCTCCATAGCCCGAGCGCGGGTCGAAGCGCCGCGGCTGATAACCCGGCTCCGGCAAAGCGACGAATGAGTGGTGAAGGCGGATGGTGAATTCCGTCCTCGAAGGCGAGACGCCCGCGAGCCTCCGGCCCATGCCGCCGTCGGTGACGTACGTGATGGTGGATTCGATCTCGGAGTTCCGCGGGAAATTCTTCGTTCGTTCGAGAAAGATGGCGCTGCGCGAGGGGTCTACTTTGAAGCTGCCCTCGTTCATCGTTTTGAGCTTTTGGATGATCCCGTGCGCGTCGCGCAGGGCGAAATCCGTAAGATCGATCAGAGCTTCTCCGCCGGAGACCGCCTCCGCCTTGAAGCCCCAAATCACCGCCCGCGGGAAGGATTGTTCCACCGCGCCGCGTTCGGCGGCATCCTCTGAACTGGCGCGAAAATTGAGATTGCGCTCGATGAGCAACACCTTGGGTCCAACGCGTTCAAAGTGAACCACGCGCTCGGTCCCAAGCTGTCCGCGGTCGAGCCCCAGGTCGTTCGAGCCCACGCCGGACGGCATGGAGTTAACGTAAAGGAAATCCTCTCCCCAGCGGTTCACCACCATAAAGAGCCGGCCGGCATCCTCGTCCCAGTACATGGGCAAGTAGCCGGGCAGTTCTGTTTTTCCCGAGATGGCGGCTTTGACCGGGCCGGAGGCCTGGGCCTGGGCCGGTGCGTTCGCGACGAAGAATAGAACCAGAAAGCCGAAAAGAAGGGGGAGGTGGCGGATCATCGGAATCGAACTCCAGAGGCAAACGATTTGTGTGTTGGCGCCGCGATGGCGCGGCATGTCCGAAGACGCCGTGAAGCATCCACCGAAGGCCCGTCCGCGCTGATCGAAAGCAAACCTAGGATATCGCGCCGGCGCCGGTTCCGGGTTCGGGCGCATCGGGGAGAGTGGCGATCCGCCAGAGCCCCAGGGATTTGTCGGCGAAAGCCCCGTCGTGTTCCTTGCACTCCTCGTTTAACAGTTCGGCCGGCGGGGGAAAGAGAAAGGGCGGCTTCTCCAGGTTCAGCAAGCGCCAATCGCCGTCGTCGATGTCCTGGTTTACCGGATGCTCGGGGAAGGTTGTAGTAAGAAGCCAGCGGGAGCCGCCCGACTTGAGGTTTCGAATCGCATCCCAGATATGGGCGAAGGAGAGATGCACAAGGCAATCCCGGCAGAAGACGAGATCCACCTGGGGCAGCATATCGCGCGTGAGATCGAACACCGCGAAGCGCCGCCCCGCCCCGCCGAACTCCCGCTGATGGTTGACGATCAGATCCGCGACAATGTCTCCTCCCCAGTAATCGATACCGGAGAGATCGGCTTCCCGCATCCAGCCAAAGTCGCCGCAGGGCAGGTCGAGCATCGAGATGATTCCGTACTTGCGCAATAGCAGCGGCAGGCGGGCCCGAATCGCGGAAGTCTGGTCGATCGCCGAACCAGATCCCGAAACGGATTCGTCACTGCCCCAGAGGTTGGTGCGATAGATGTGAGAGAAGCGGTCGCCGAGGCTAAGCCCTTCCAGTTCCGAAGCGCGCTCCAGGTAGCGGAGATGTGCCGGAACGCTATGGATCCGGTCTTGCTCTGGTTCCATGCCGTTCAGTGTACCGAAGCAGCGGATGGTTGCCATCGGGGATCGGGTGTAAGCCTGGGTTCGAAGACAGGGAAGCGAGGAGCCGGGGAGCGGAGTCGTTTTACTTAGATCACCCTTTTATTTGAGTAACTTAGGCCGTAAATTGTGCTGCTTCATGCTATTCTGAAGAGTTGAACGATCCCCCTGGGCGGCCGTTTGTGACGGGAAGCCGTCAAGGGGTTGCAAGCAGATCTCCCGGATAGGGCCGAATTTACAACCAGTGACTCGCGCCGAACTCGAAGATATCGTCAATCAGATAACCGGCCAGATCGCGAGCCGGGCGGATGCCACGCCGCGGCCCGCGCCCGAACCGGCTGTTCCGTTGCCCGCTCTGTCCAGGGACCAGCTCGCCGCTGTCATCGATCACACCAACCTCAAGCCGGAAGCTGGTTGCTCGGAAATTGTCCGCTTGTGTGAGGAAGGGTTGGCGCGTCGCGTCGCTGCGGTGTGCGTGCATTCCCTCTGGGTGTCGCTGGCCCATGAAATCCTGCGCGGCTCCGCGGTAAGGGTTTGTGCCGTGGCCGGATTTCCCACGGGAGCCGTCCCGCCGGTGGTGAAGCGCTTGGAGGCCGAAATCGCCTGCCGCAACGGCGCGCGGGAGATTGACATGGTGCTGCCTCTCGGTTTGCTGCGTTCGGGGGAGTGGGATCGCGTGAGACAGGATATCGCCTGCGTCGCCGAGGCTACCTCGGCGAGGGGCGCGAGTTTGAAGGTGATTCTTGAATCGGCGGCTCTCGGCGAGCGTGAGATCGCGATTGCCTGCGCGTTATGCCGTTTGGCGGGCGCGCAGTTTGTGAAGACATCCACTGGCCTGCACGCCGCGGGCGGAGCGCGAGCGGAACATGTCGCCTGGATGCGCCGCGCCGTGGGAGAAGATCTGGGCGTGAAGGCCGCGGGCGGTATCCGTACGGTCAGCGACGCCTTCCGGATGCTGGCGGCCGGCGCGAATCGAATCGGAACCAGCGCTACGGTCTCCATCCTCGATTCACTCAAGGGCGCGACGGGTGGTTGAGGCTTGCCGCGCTCCGGCGGCGCCGGAGGTGGCTGTTAGGCTCTCCGTGGTGGCGGCGTCCGTCTCGCCGGCCCCCAGTTGGTTACCCGCGCCCTATTGCGATTGCGCGTTCAGAAATATCCATGGCGCCCTTGAATAAAACCGCGTTCCATTTCAGCCAGCGGTCCGACTTGATGGACTTCCTGCTGGAACTCTCCACGCGCATCTCCCGGACGCTCGATCTGGAATCGCTGATGGAAACGATCGTCGACATCATCAGCCAGGTGGTTCCGGGCACTCTGGTCGGCATTCTGCTTTATGACGAAGAGCGCCGGGAATTGAGACTCCGCTACGGCCAGGGGCATCGGGAAGAACATCTGCGAAGCCTCGCGATTCCGCTGGGCCAGGGGCTTACCGGCATCGCGGCCAAGGAGCGGAAATCCGTTGTCGCGGGCGATGTGCGCAACCACCCCGGCTATCTGGCGACGGTGGACGCCATCCGCAGTGAGATTGCCGTTCCGATGGAAGTGGGCGGCAAATTGGTGGGCGTCATCGACGTCCAAAGCACCAAGCTAGATGCCTATGGCGCTTACGACGAGCGGCTTCTGAGTCTGCTTGCGAGCCGTATCGCTTCCGCGGTGGAGAATGCCACCTTGTTCGAGCAGGCGGGGCGGCAAAATAAGATGCTTCAGCTTCTCGCCGAGATCTCGACGGAGATCGGCTCGCTGCTCGATCTGGACGCGCTGCTTGAGCGGGTAGCGGCCACGCTCTCGGATTATATCGGTTACGCCTCGTTCAACCTCTTTATGGTGGATGAGCCGGCCGGGATTCTGCGGCATCGATTCAGTCTCCGCGACGGCGAGCGAGTGGAATTCGACAATGTCCCGCTGGGGAGTGGGATCACGGGGGCGGCCCATCGATCGCGGTGGATCGAAAAAGTGGCGGATACCGCGCGAGACTCCCGGTTTATCGAAACCGCGCCGGATGTGCGCTCGGAAATCGCCGTTCCGCTGATCGTCAAGGACAAAGTGATCGCCATTCTCGATCTCGAAAGCGGCCAGCTCAACCACTTCACCCCGGAGCACGCGCAATTGCTTCGTCTGCTTGCCCCGCAAATAGCCATCTCGGTCGAGAACGCCACGCTGTATGAGCGGATTTCCGCGCGTGAACGAACGATGGAGAATGATCTTGAAGCCGCCAGGGAGTTGCAGAGCTTCTTGTTGCCGCGCATCCCCGCCACCGCGCGGGGGCTTGAGATCGATGCCCGCCTGCAAGCGGCACGCACCATCAGCGGCGACCTTTATGACTTGATTGAACTGGGCGATGGAAGTTTGCTCTTCGCGGTGGGCGATGTGAGCGGAAAGGGCGCGGCTGCGGCCCTCTACGGCGCCATGGTGAGCGGGTTGCTGCGGACTCTGGCCCCCGCCATCAGCCGGCCGGGCGCGATTTTGAAAGCCTTGAACGATGCGCTTGCCGCCCGCCGCGTACACGCGCGGTATGTCACCATCACGCTCGCGCAATGGTGCCCGCAAAAGCGGGTGCTGCGATTGGCGAATTCGGGCGGCGTTCCGCCCGTTGTGCTTAAGGCGGGCCGTTTGGTGGATGCAACCGTTGAAGGCGTTCCCCTGGGGCTTCTCCCGTCCCTGGACTATGACGAACTCGAAGTCCCGCTGGAAGCGGGAGACCTGGTGCTGCTCTTCTCCGACGGCATCCCGGACCAGACCGACCCCGGGGAGCGCGAATTCGGTATGGAGCGCATCTCCGAAAATTTGATTCGGATGCGAAGCCGGAGCGTCCAACAGATTGCTGGCGGAATTCTCGACGCGGTTGCCGCGTTCGCGAATGGCGCGGTCGTTTTCGACGATCAGACGCTTATTGTGATGCGCGTCTCGGAATGAACGTGCCCCCGCCGCGTGAAGCCCGCGAGCTGGCATCCAGGATGCAGCCTGGGCTTTCCCGATCCATTGCGAATAATTTGAACGAAAGGTTTTTGCGAATGAGGCTAAAAGAATGGTTAAGCCGCCCGGGTAAGGCGCTGCTGGCTGGTTTGTTGCTCCTATCGGCCGGCACGGCTTGGGCGGATCACGTGGTGATGAAGAACGGGGACCGTGTAACTGGAGAGATTATCAAGAAAGATGGCGATTCGCTGGTGATCAAAAGTGCGCATTTCGGAACGGTGACGTTACCGTGGGCCGAGGTGGAGAGCGTCGAGGCCGAACAACCGCTGAATGTGGTCCTGCTTGACGGAGAAGCCCTGAAGGCGACACTTTCAACGGCCGATGGAAAGGTGGCGGTCCGCGCCAGTGATGCCACCCGGACGGTTCCCTCGGCCGATGTGGTGACGATTCGGGACGACGAGGAACAGGCGAAGTATGAGCGTTTCCTGCGGCCGGGCTGGCTTGACCTCTGGACGGTTACGGGAAGCTTGAACCTGGCGGGCGCCAAGGGCAACGCGGAGACTGTCACCATGACCACGCCATTCACGTTTGCCCGGACCAGTAACACCAGCAAGACCACGGCATACTTCAATTCCATCCGTTCCTCCGCCACGATAGACGGTGAGAGCGAAGATACCGCCGAAGCCGTGCGAGGAGGGTGGGGCTATAGCCGGAACGTGTCGAAGAGAGTCTTCCTCAACGTGTTTAACGACTATGAATTCGATCGATTCCAATCGCTCGACCTTCGAACCGTGTTCGGCGGCGGTGCGGGCTACGATTTCTGGAAAGGGGAGCGCGGCGCCTTCAGCCTGCTTGGCGGTGGCGCGTGGAACCGGGAGAAATTTGACCCCGCGCCTGAACCGACATTCGTAAGGAACTCGGCGGAAGCCTATTGGGGCAACGATTTTTCATTGAAGATAAATTCCCGCACCTCGCTGAACCAGAGCTTCCGGATGTTCAACAATCTCTCCGAGAGTGGCGAATACCGTATGAATTTCGACGCCGGCGTCACCACCGCGCTTACGAAATGGTTGGTCTGGAGCGTCGCCCTAAGCGACCGTTATCTGAGCGACCCGGTGCCGGGCCGCAAGGCGAACGATCTGCTCTACTCCACGGGGCTGGGTTTCACGTTCTCTCGATAGCGGGTGAGATGGTGGAACACGCCGGTGCCCGCGGCTGGCCGCGCGGCGCCGGCGCCGCTTGCGATTTTACCGTTGCTATCATGAAATAGAAACCTGGGAGGTTTATTCCTGATGGGACCGCTTGGATGGCAAGAGACCATGGCGATCGCCATCCTCGCCCTGCTCATCTTCGGACCGCGCAAGCTTCCGGAGTTGTTTTCGCAGGCGGGTAAGGCGTTTGCCACCTTCCGCAAGGCGTCAGAAGATCTGAGAGCCACGTGGGAGCGCGAAATGAAAGCCATCCGGGAAGAAGGAGAAGAGCTGCAACGCGAAGCCAAGAAGGCGTACTACGACGACAATACCGATGCCGATCCGTATTACTCCACGCCCTACGACGATCCTTATGCCAACGATGATTCCGCCACAACGAGTGGCGACGGGCACGGGAACGAACTAGCGGACCCCACTGCTTCTTCCGATGGTAATGAAACCCTGGCTGACGGCGAGGACCGGCAGCCCTCAACGGCCGAACATTCCGGTGACAACGGTCAAACGAAGACCGCTTCCGCTCCCGAGAATCGGCCAGCCCCAGAAGGCACAGTTGCACAGGGCAGCAAGCCTGCCTAGATGCTTACCCGGCCGGTGGCTGACGGACGCACCCCGTGCGTCCGTTACCGCGCGGCTGGGCTGCATCCACTTCGCCGTTTGGGGCTAACCGAATTCACAGGCTGAGGCGAGCATGCCGCATAACGACGCGAATCCGG
>CAZXBZ010000029.1:0-15418 GCA_964639135.1 uncultured Solibacteraceae bacterium
CGGGCCGCGACCTTTCGGTTCGCATCCGGGTCTAGAGGGCGAGGATTCCCCATTATTTCGGAGGCCATTTTCACACGGAGTTAGTAACGCCATGGAATCGTTCCAGAAACTGCGTCCAGACCAGGATCTCCAAGTCTACTTTGAGCAGCCCTCCGCGATTGCCGCCCTGAGCGAGGCCACGGAACATTCGTTCAAACTCACCGGTGAGTGGCGTCAGCAGAGCGATTGGTGTGTTGTGGAGTGGGCCCGGGACAATCCCGTGGATCATCCCCTGTGGAGGAACTTCCCCGATGGGGATCTGAGCGGTATTACGCTTCAATACGACGAGCAGCGCACCAACACAATCCCGATTGATTCGACTCTCTACCCGACCGTCGAATGGGATCAGTTGCGCGTGTGGACGGAGCATGAAGGCGTCTCGCGCTTCCACCGTGTCCAACTGATGCCGTATGCCACCGCAATTGGCGGAGATTACGAGGCGGCTTCTTGCACGTTTACGCTCACCGGCGTCCCGGCGGCGGGGGATATCATCGGGCTGTCCTGGCATACGGAGCATCGCACCCACGTGGCGTACGCGAACGAAACGCCGGCCAGCATCGCGCAGGCCCTGGCCGCCGGCTTCAATGCTTTTCCAGGTGGGATCGAGGCTGTTGCCACGGGCGGCGCATTGGAGCTGAAATATGCCGGCCTGCCTGGAACGCCGGGCTACCGGCATCCCGGCGCGAACGGGAACCGCGTGGGCGTCTATGGCTATGTGAAGGGGAGTGGGTCTCTGGCTTGGGACCAGCCCTTCGCCGTGCTGAGCGGCGGCGAGAGCCCGGCGCTCTGGCGGGTGACGCTTCCATTTGCCGGCATTGCGGACGAGAACGGAGACCCCATCGACTGGCGGCACGTTCGCAAGCTGCGTTGGACCTATGCGGCGCCTCTCAGCCAGGGCGCGTTTGAGCCGCTTGAATTTTCGGTAAGCGTTCAGGGCTGGACTGTCTCCGGTTCCGGAACGGCCTGCCGTTTTGCCGGAGCGGGCAGCCGCAGAATCGAGGATGCGAGCCGCCACGTGGAGTACTCGGGCGCATGGAGCCGCGGCGAGGGGAATTACTCCGGAGGCAGTATTCACTGGTCGGATGAAGCGAACGCAAGCCTTATCATCCGTTATTCTCACCCGCGGGAGCATGAGCTTTATCTGGGTTCGCGGATGCAGCCAGCCGGCGGCGGCGTGGAGGTGTCCATCGACGCCGTTGCACTCCGGACGGAGCATTTCCATGTTGCCGGCGAAGACGTTTTGGTGAGGCGATTTCTAAAATCGATGCCCGCCGGGACGCACGAAGTTCAGATCGCCAAGGGAAACGACGGCAGCACTTTTTATTTTGATTTTCTGGAGATCGCGCATCCAGAGACTTCCTTTCAGCCGGTTCCGGGAGACCCTCAACTGAGCGTTTCCACCGATTGGGATACAGACCACAGCCTCTCGATTCCACCCGAGCGCACGGCGGCCTTCATCCGGCGTCTTGGATTTCGCGGCCGCGTGAACCACTACGCCGGGGCGATGTGGTTCTATCAGCTTCGCAACGATGGCTATACGCACGCGGAGGCAACCATCGATTTTAACGGCGTCCCGCTCTTCGGCGCCGCCACCGAGTTGCGGATCGGCCATCAGGATTACAGCGCCGATTTCGATACGGTTTTTACGCATCTCAACCGCGCCGGCGACAGCGCGGAAAGCATCGCGACCGCCTTCGCGCTGCGGATCAATGAGGGATCCACCGCCGTGCGGGCGGAAGCCGATGGCGCAACTTTACGCCTCATTGCGCGGCGTCTCGGGAGTGAAGGAAACAAGATCACCTTGGCGGCGACGCCGGACGGCGGCCCTTTCCACGCGGAAGCCTCGGCGGCTCACCTCGAGGGCGGCGTGGACGGCGCATGGAAAACCGATATCGAGGCGGTTCCCAAATTGAACCGCGCCATGCGGGATTGGCATCGGGCCTTCTTCGCGGCGCTTGCGGCGGAAGGCATCGAATGCGTCACCGCTTTCAGCACGGAGTTGCGTCACGGGGATCGCGGCGTGGGGGAGGGAATCGCGCAGCGGTATTGGGATCATAGCCCCGTCGAATTGAATACTCCGGCATTGCAAACGAACTTCTCCCCCGCCAGCCTTGCGTTCTGGCGCGAAGTTCACTCGGAGACCGCGCAACTCATGGCTGATGGCGGCCTGGTTCCCTATCTGCAATTGGGCGAGGTGCAGTATTGGTATTTTCCGAACAGCTCCGGGATGCCTTTCTACGATGAGGATACGAGAGCCGCGTTTGAGGTACAGTACGGGCGTCCGATGGCCTGTATTCCGGACGAGCATCAGGATCCGGACGCGTTCCCCGATGAAATTCAGTTCCTCCGGAATCGTCTCGGGGCTTTCTCCGAAGCCATCTTCAGCCACGTCCGGGCAATTCACCCCTCGGCCCGCTTCGAGGTGCTCTATCCTCCCGACGTAAACGATTCCCCGATAGGGAGAGCGGTAAACTACCCGGTCGATGCGTGGTCCGCCGCGAATCTCGATTGCCTGAAGACCGAGAGTTTCACCTTCACGCTCACTTCCAATTTCAACAAGAGCAGGGAAGCGATTGCCGTTTCCTCGGCCAAGGGTTTCCCGAGGACGAAGCGCGCGCACCTCGTCGGGATCGGCGATGCCGCGAGCAGTTGGCGAAAGGAACTCGATTTCGCGCTAGCCGAGGGGCTCGAATCCGTAACGCTGTTCGCGCTCGATCAATTCTGTCTGGTGGGCTATACTCCGCACCGGCGGCGGCTCCGGACGCGCGCCGGCTATTATGGTTAGCCGGCCGCCGCCTCGCGAAGGATTAGCCCTCCCGGCCTTCAAAAAGATTCCGGCCACCCACCATGGCTTTCATCTTGCCGTCGGCCACGTTGCGCCGCAACATCCAGAATCCGCAGTCGGGATGGATATATGTCACACGCCCCGCGCCCAGAACCTGCTGCGCGTTTTCGAGGCGTCTCGCGATCTCGTCGGCGCTCTCGATTTCGTTGTCCTTAACGTCGATGACACCAAGCCCGAGCGCGATTTCCGGTCTCAATTCGCGGAAAGCGCCCAGTTCGTTGTATCCGCGCCTCGCGAATTCCAGTACGAGGTGATCCGCGTGTAACTGGTTGAGAAACGGCATCAGGTTTCGATAGAAGCCCTGCTGCACGGATTGGCCCCCGTAATTTCCGAAGCAAATGTGGACCGCGCGTTCGGAACCCTTCGGGATTCCGTCGAGCACGTGATTGACGGCCTCCACGGCCCAGGGATGATCCTCGGGATGGCCGACGATATTCGCTTCGTCAAGCTGAACCACGGCGGCGTTGATTCGGCTCAACTGCGCGCGCAGCACCGTCGCTACTTCCATCGCCAGCTTGGCGCGGTCCTTGTAATGGCGATCCGTGAGGACCTTGGTGAGCATGTGCGGCCCGGTGCAGGTGAACTTCAAGGGCTGCCGGGTGAGGCCGCGGGTGAACTCGTAATCCGCCGGCAAATTGAGCGTGCCTTCTCCGATGGCCGATTCCACCACTCCCGCCGGTGTGCTGCGATAACGTAATTGCTCGTCGCTCCGGAAGGCGTCGATGTCGCTTAGGGAGAATTTTGTTCGGACGCCGCTCATCCGGCTCACGAAATAGTCGATCATGCCGTTTGTTTCCGGATGGCTCGGGTCGAAGCGGTTGAACTCGCCATCCGCCACGACGTCGATACCGGCGAGTTCCTGCGTCTTGAGTACCACGGCGATCGCGTCGCGCAGCACGAGCTTGCTCGTCTCTCCAAGCAGCCACTCCGGAACCGGGTAGCTGCCAACAACTGTCGTTTTTACCATGACCAAATTGTATCCACTTCGCCTCGTGAATCGCTCCCGTAGAATGGAGGGTTGGCAAAGCATCCCGTAACCGTGGTGATCCCGACGCTGTATGCGGGAGATAATCTGCGCGATACCCTCGAATCGCTGACCGCGCAGACCTATGCGGATTTCGATGTCGTGGTTGCCGACAACAGCGGCGCGAGGCTCGCGGCCATTCATTCCGCGGAGACGCGCCTCGATTTGTCGCTAGTCTATATGGAGGCCAATGCCGGCTTCGGGGCCGCCATCAATCGGGCATTGACGCAAACGACGGCGGCGCTTGTCGCCGTGCTCAACGACGATGCTCCCGTGCATCCGGATTGGCTTCGCGCGCTTGTCGATTGCGCCGAAAGTTTTCCGGAATTCGGTATGTTCAGTTGCCAGATCCGCCTCTCCGGGACTCCGCTGCTCGATTCCACGGGCATGCTTCTGAGCCGTGACGGCAGCAGTATTCAGCGTTCCCATCGGCGGCCGTGGAAGGGGTATGCGGCGGCCGTGGAGTGCCTGCTTCCAAGCGGATGCGCGGCGCTTTACCGTCGTAAAGCTCTCAATGAGATCACCCTGCCGGGTGCGCCGGGGCCTTTCGAGGAGGGGTTTCAACTCTATTGCGAGGATACGGATCTCGGCCTCCGCCTGCTATGGCAAGGCTGGCGCTGCCGTTACGTGGCGGATGCCATTGTGGAGCATCGGTACTCCCAGAGCGCCGGCGCTATTTCGCCGCTCAAGGCGTTTTTGGTGGAGCGCAACCGTTTGTATGTGGTGCTGAGAAACTTCCCGTTCAGCGATGCGGTGGCCGCGATAGCCTCAGCCCCGCTCCGCTATGCGTATCACCTCCGGGAGGCAATCCTGGGCGCCGGCAAAACGGGCGCGTTCGCGAGGTCGAAGGCCGGGTGGCAATTGCCGTGGCTGGTGCTGAAAGCGCATCTGGCATTGTTCCGGGCGCTGCCCGGGCTCCTGCGCCAGCGCGGCCTGATCCTCACCTACACCCGCGTTTCCAAGGCTCGTTTTCGTGAGATTATTTATTCTCATCGCGCCACGCTAAGAGAGGTTGCAAAGCACTAATCATGGGAGCGCCTCCGTATTCAGCCATGCCGGCCGCCGCCCCGCGAGACCTGCTGGTATTGATTCCCGCGTACAACGAAGAGCAGTGCATCGCGGCTGTGCTTGCGGAGCTCCAGGCCGTGCTGCCGGGTTGTAACGCGGTGGTGGTGGATGATTGTTCCAGCGACGCGACGGTGGCCGTGGCTTCCAATGCGGGCGCGCGGGTTCTTCGCCTGCCTCACCATCTAGGGCTCGGCGGCGCCGTGCAGGCGGGCTACAAACTCGCGTTCGAACTGGGTTACCAGTACGTGATCCGCATCGACGGTGACGGACAACACGACCCCAGCGACATTCTTCGCATTTACACGGAACTCCGGGAGAGCGGCGTCGAGATGGTGATCGGCAGCCGCTTCATCCAGAACGATGGCTACCAGACGACATTCTTGCGCGGCCTGGTGATTCGTTTCTTTCGTCTCGTGCTTCGTCCCATCCTGGGGCAACCGGTGCGTGACCCCACCTCCGGGTTTGTGGGGGTCAACCGGGAGGCTCTGGGTGTGTTCAGCCGCGTCTTCCCGCTCGAATATCCGGAAATCGAGGCGCTTGTCGTCCTGCAGCGGCGCGCCTTCCGGTTTCGTGAAATACCTTGTGCAATGCGCCCCAGGCTGCGCGGCTCAAGCAGTATCACGCTGGTGCGCTCCGTGTATTTCCTGTTGCACGTGATGCTGGGCGTCTTTGTGAATATCCTGAAGTATGATGGCCGCCACGCGGCGCGTGAACCGCGGCCGGAGGCCGCAAGCCGGAAAGGGGAAAGAAGCGAATGAGCGCCATCGCTGGATTCCTGATCGCCGTCAGTCTGGTGTTGATTCTCGCGGTTCTTGTCGAGGTGCGCCGCGCTCACATCCGCGTGGAGTATTCGGTAAGCTGGCTCTTCGCCGGAGTGGCGCTTCTGCTGGTATCGAGCGTGCCAGGGATGCTGGCCTTGCTTGCCCGCGGGATGAAACTGGAGCAGGAACCCCTGACGCTCATTCTGGTAGTCGGCTGCATTTTTCTCTTTGTGCTCTTCCGGCTCTCCATTGTGGTGTCGTCGTTGAAGGACAATAACATCGCCCTCGCGCAGAGGGTCTCTATTCTCGAATTCCGAATCGCCGCGCACCATGAAGAAAAACAGAGCGAATAAAGCGCCCAGCTCCCGGCCGGCCGCCGGGACTTCATCGAACGGACCTCGATTGCTCCCGTGGTTCGCTCTGTTCGCGCTCGCGGCGGCCCTGGCGTGGATCGCGTATTCCCCCGCCATTAACGGCGGGTACGTGTTCGATGACATCACGCTTACTTTTCGCTCAGACCCCAACTATGCCGCGCGCGGCGCGGGCAGCGTGATCCGCGGTGTGCGTCCGCTGGTGGAGCTTAGCCACTGGCTGGTCTACCAGGTTGCGGGAGCACAGCCTTTTGCGCATCACCTCGTTTCCGTCCTTATCCATGCGGCGAGTTCGATGCTGTTTGGCTGGGTGCTCCTGCGGCTGCTTACGCTCCTCGGAATGGTGGATGCCTCCACTCGCTGGCTGGCCGCGCTGGGTGCGGGGGTCTTCTTGCTTCATCCCGTCAATACCGAGGCGGTCGCTTACGTCACAAGCCGGTCGGAAGTGCTTAGCGTCTTTTTTTACACCGGCGCGCTCGCGGTATTTCTGGGCCGTTCGAAGCCGGAGATTTCGTGGAGCCGCGCCTTCGCGGTACTCGCGCTTTTCGTCCTGGCGTTGCTCGGCAAAGAGCACTCACTCACTCTGCCCATCGTGCTGGTGCTGCTCGATTTGTTTGTCTACCGGCTCTCCCCGGCGGGGGTTTTACGCAACGGCTGGCGTCTCTATGGACTGATGCTCGCCGGGGCGGCCGTTGGAGTGGCGCTCGTCATGCAGGTGTTGCGCGGTGCCGTCACGGCCGGCTTCGGCATGAAAGATCTCTCGTGGTGGGAGTATCTGCTCACCCAGGGCCGCGCCATTGCGCTCTATTTCCGGCTCTTTCTCCTGCCGGTGAATCAGAACGGCGATTACCTCTTTCCTGTCTCCCGCGCACCCTTCGAGCATGGCGCCGTCTTCTATTGGGCGGCCATCGCGGCGGCGGCCTCTGCCGCCGTAATCTATCGCAAGCGGGCGCCACTCGTCTCGCTCGGCGTCTTGCTGTTTCTGATTCTTCTGATGCCTACTTCGTCGGTCATGCCGATTCAGGATGCCGCCGTGGAGCGGCGGGTGTATCTTTCCTCCATCGGCCTCATCATCGCCGGCGTGGGGGCGCTGTGGCGTATTCGTCTTTCGGCCGGTGTGCTGCGCTACGGCGGCTTGGCGCTGCTCCTGGTGCTGGCCGTGGCCACGTTTCAGCGCGCTAAAGTCTGGGCTTCTCACGACGCTTTCTGGAACGATGTGCTCGCGAAAAACTCGGAGAGCTGGCGCGCGAACGTGCAGACCGGATTGACGTTGCTCGAATCCGGACGCTGCGATGAAGCGATCGGACGCTTTGAGAAGGCAATGCCGGGAGTGGCCGCGAATTTTGCCGCTTCCCTGCACATGAACTACGCACGCGCTCTTGCTTGCGCGGGGAGGGCGTCCGAGGCGGAGAGGGAATTCAAGACATCGCTCGCGATGGAGAACCAGGCCGCCACCTGGACTCAGCTCGGCGTTTTCTACGCGCGTCTCGATCGTTCGGCCGCCGCTCTCGACGCCTTCAACCAGGCCATGGCGCTCGATCCGTCATTTCCGCCGGCGTACTCCAACCGCGGAAATCTCCGCGCCCGGCTCGGCGATTGCGCCGCGGCA
Source organism: uncultured Solibacteraceae bacterium (assembly GCA_964639135.1). GTDB lineage: Bacteria > Acidobacteriota > Terriglobia > Bryobacterales > Bryobacteraceae > JACTMJ01. Next base: position 7,718 of record CAZXBZ010000029.1, read on the forward strand.
ATACCGGATTTCGAGGAGGCTCTGCGCCTGATGCCCTCCAATAGCGCGGCCCAGCGAGGCATCTTGTTCTGTCGCGAGCGCGAGGGGCGCTAAACCATGCGGGTCGGCGTCAATGCGCTCTATTTGCTTCCGGGAGGTGTCGGCGGGACGGAGACATACCTCCGGGAGCTTGTCGAATGGATGCCGCGCGTTGCGCCGGAGCACGAGTTCTTTGTCATTACGAATCGGGAATCGGCGCTCTTGCGGTGGGGCGGTGGCGAGCGGGTTCATGAAGTGCGAACCGGCGTCCCGGCCATCTCGCGCCCGGCGCGCCTCCTCTATGAGCAGACGCTGCTGCCGGCGCGGGCGCGAGGTCTCAAACTCGATGTGCTTTTCAACCCCGGCTTTACGGCTCCGGCGTTCTCTCCGTGCCCTTCCGTAACCACATTCCACGATCTCCAGCACAAGCGGCATCCCGAGTATTTCCGGCGCTTCGATCTGCCCGCATGGAACTTCTTCCTGGCGATCTCCGCCCGCCGCTCCGCGCGGATTCTCACTGTCTCCGAGGCCAGCGCCAGTGATTTTCGGCACTATTATCCAAATGCGCGACGCCCGGTGGACGTCACGCCCCTGGGTGCGCGCGAGAGCTTTTTTTCTCTGCGTCCGCCAGACCGGCGGGGGAAGGACATGCTGCTCTATGTTTCAACGCTCCACCCGCACAAGAATCACGCGCGCCTTGTGCGAGCATTTTCAAGGTGGCGGAGCGAGAGCGGAGCGGCTACCCGGATGGTTCTGGCGGGGATGAGGGGATTTGCCGCGGAGGACGTGGAAGAGACCATCCGGGAATGCGGAGCCGGGAGTTTCGTCACGGTGACGGGGTGGATTTCCAACGAACAGTTGTTCGAACTCTACCGCGACGCCAGCGCCTTCATCTTTCCATCGCTGTTCGAAGGCTTCGGGATACCGGTGGTGGAGGCGATGGCATGCGGCTTGCCCGCGGCCGTTTCGGCGATTGAGCCGATGCGCTCTCACACCCGCGACGCGGCGCTGCTGTTCGATCCCATGGACGAGAAGGAGATGGCCGCCGCCATCGGCCGCATCCTCACCGATGAGCCATTGCGTGAAAGACTTCGCGCCCAGGGCCCGTTGCAAGCCGCGGATTTTCGCTGGCAGCGCACCGCGCGGCTGACCGTGGATAGCCTTGAAGCCGCCGCCGGCCGGGGTTCATGAGCATGGAAAGGCCGGTTGCCGCTAGCGAAGCAGATCCTCGAGCCGTACCTTGCCTTCGGTTTTTTCGTCGCGGTATTTCACGATGACGGCCGCGGCCAGGCTGAGCCCCCAATCCTTGCCCGGGCCTTTTGTGATCGCGCGGCTTCCGGGCACGACGACCGCGCCCGTCGGAATCACCAGCGGCCTTCCGTTCTCCGCGCGCAGCACGCTCTCGTTCACTAGATCGAAAACCGGGGTTGATTGGTTCAGGATCACTCCGGTGCCGAGTACCGCGCCCGTCTTGATGATGGTGCCTTCGTAGACGCCACAGTTACCGCCCACCATCACGTCATCCTCGATGATGACGGGCATGGCCCCGACCGGCTCCAGCACGCCGCCGATTTGTGACGCCGCGGAGATGTGGCAGCGCTCGCCGATTTGCGCGCAACTGCCCACCAGCGCGTGCGAATCCACCATGGTTCCCGCGCCCACGTAGGCGCCCGCGTTGATGTACATCGGGGGCATGCAGGTCACCGAGCGGGCCACGTAGCTGCCGTCGCGAATGCTCGATCCGCCGGGCACGATGCGAACGCCATCCGCCACGTCAAATTGTTTTACGGGATATGTCGCCCGGTCGAACCACGGCTGCCGCTGGTGATCGGCCGACATATCGATGAGCACGCCCATCCGGAATCCGAGCAGAATGCCCTTCTTTACCCATGCGTTTACACGCCAGCCGGTGGCGGACGCGGCATCGGGCTCGGCCGCCCGCACCTGGCCCGCGTTCAGAAGCGCCTTGAATTCGCGGAACAACTCCATATCCGCCGGGCCGTAGGCCGCGGGTGGCGAATCGAAGAGGGCTTCAATCCGTCGGATCATCTCTTGCACCGGCATCTACAGCAGCCCAACCCTTTCAAGAACGCCGTGAATGCGAGACATCTTTTGAGGTTCCGTGGCCGTCAGAGGCAGCCGCCAGACTGGTTTAAGAAGGTTCATGAGAGACATCGCCGTCTTCACCGGCACGGGATTTGTATCGATAAAATTCGCATCCATTAGCGGCAGATATTTCGCGAAGAGCGCCCTTGCCTCCGCCAGTTTTCCGTCAAGCGCCAGCCGCGCGAGTTTGGCCATCGCGGCTGGAATTTCGTTGCTCGCCACGCTGATAATGCCGCGGCCGCCGAGTGCGATCACGGGAATCGTCATGGCGTCGTCGCCGCTGTAGACCGCGAAATCGGCGGGCAGGGCGGCGCAAATCCTTGCGATCTGCGAGATATTTCCGGACGCCTCCTTTACTCCCGCGATGTTGGGGATCTCGGCCAGCCGGAGGAGTGTTTCGGGCTCCACGTTCACCCCGGTCCGTCCCGCCACGCTGTAGACCACCAGCGGCAGGGAGGTGGAGCCGGCGAGTTGTTTGTAGTGCTCGAATAGCCCCTGCTGGGAAGGCCGGTTGTAATAGGGCGTCACGGAGAGGATGGCGTCCACGCCAAGCGCTTCCACCGCGCGCAGCCGCCGCGCGACTTCGGCGGTGTTGTTTCCGCCCACGCCCGCCATGACGGGCACCCGCCCGGCGGCGGCATTTTTGGTTGCGCGGATCACCTCCAACTGCTCGTCGAAGGCCATGGTGACGCTCTCGCCCGTGGTGCCGCACGGGACCAGGAAATGAACTCCGCGTTCCACCTGCCGGTTCACTAACTTTTCGAACGTGGTGAAGTCGATGGATGTATCGTCGAGAAACGGCGTCACCAGGGCCGTCCCGCAACCGTGCATGGCTATCCTCATTTTGCGTTCCCTCGCTCGCCAGTTCCGGGGCCGGGGCGTCCGAACAAAACCTCGGAGAACGCGTGGACCCCTTCGTGCGCCGTCAGCCAGCGGGCGGCGTGCAGCGCGCCGCGGGCAAAGCCATCCCGGCCGCGCGCCACGTGCCGCAACTCAATGGTGTCGGCCGCGGAATCGAAACCAATGACGTGCGTGCCCGGCGCCTTGCCGGCGCGAGATGAACTCACGTCCACCGTTCTATTGAACCCCGCCTTGCGCATCGCGGCAACCAGTGATTTGAGCGTGCCCGACGGCGCGTCCTTTTTCTGGTCGTGGTGCAGTTCCCAGGCCCACGCTCCGTAATCCGTGTGCTCCGCGAAGAGGGCTGCCGCGCCGGCCACCATGCGCTCGAACAGATTCACGCCGATCGAGAAGTTCGGCGCGTAGACGAAGCGCCCGCCCCGCGACCGGAAGCCGTCGAGCACGCCGGGCAACTCCTCGTACCATCCCGTGGTGCCGCAGACCGTTGGGATGCCCAGTTCCGCCAGCCGCCGTAGGTTCGCGAGTGCCACGCCGGGCGCGGTGAACTCAATCGCCACGTCCACTCCCGCGAAGGCTTCCGGCGTCATCCCCGCGCCGTCGATGTTGTTGAATTCATCGAGACGCAGGACAACTTCCGCGCCGAACTCCGCGGCCAGGGCTTCGATCGCGCGGCCCATCTTGCCGTACCCTACTAACGCGAGACGCATCATTGAAACACCTCGGGGTCGAGATCGCGGAAAAACTCCTCGTGTAATGCGCGAATCGTGTGGTCCACATCCGCCTCCCGCACCACCACCGTTACGTTCAGCAGCGAGGCTCCCTGGGAAACCATGCGCACGTTGACATCCTTCAGCGCTCCGAGCGCCCGCGCGGCGATTCCGGGCGTGTAGCGGAGGTTATCCCCCACAATCGCCACAATCGCTTGCGCGCCTTCGGAGGAAACCATCGAAAACCGTTCGAGTTCCTCGAGAACTTGCGGGAAGCGGTGCGTGTTGTCGATCGTCAGGGATACGCTCACCTCGGACGTGCAGACCACGTCCACCGGTGTTTCGTGCCTGTCGAAGACCTCGAAGATGCGCCGCAGAAAGCCGTACGCCATCAGCATGCGCGACGAGTGAATATTCATCACGGTGATGCCGCGTTTGCAGGCGATCGCCTTTACCGGATTCCTGCACGTCTCCACTTCCTTGACGATCAAGGTCCCGTTCTCTTCCGGTTTGCGGGAGTTGAGCACCCGCACGGGAATTGATTTCTGGATGGCGGGCAGCAGCGTCGCCGGGTGCAGCACCTTCGCGCCGAAATAAGCGAGTTCCGCGGCTTCCGCGTAGCTGAGGGTGCGAATGAGGTGGACCCGGTCGAATGTTCTGGGGTCCGTTGTGAGAACGCCATCGACATCCGTCCAGATCTGGATCTCGTCCGCGTCCAGCCCCGCTCCAAAGATCGAAGCGGAATAGTCGGAGCCTCCCCGCCCCAGCGTCGTCGTCACGCCTTCATCCGTCGCGCCGATAAAGCCCCCCAGTACCGGCACGATGCCCTCCTGGACCAGTTCCTTTACCTTCCCCAGCCGTTCGTAGGTGGCCTGCAGGTGCGGCTGCGCCTGCGTGTGGCGTTCATCCGTCACCAGCACCGTTCGCGAATCGACGGCCCGGGCGGGCACGCCCGCTTCTTCAAGCGCGAGCGCCATGAGCCGGCTCGATATGCGTTCGCCGTAGCTTGCCGCCGTGTCCGCGGTGCGCGTTGTCAATTCTCCGAGCACGCTCACGCCGCGAAGCACTTCGAGGAGTTCCGAGATATGGCTGTCGATGATCGCGGCCGCGCTCTCCAGCCTCTCGCCGCCGAGCACCCCTTCCGCCAGGCCGTGGTGGTAGGCCCTGATTTCCTCCACGGCGGCTTCCATTTCCGCGCGCTTTCCCGCGCGGGCGAGTTGCGCCGCGTGCAGCAGCCGGTTCGTGACGCTGCCGTGCGCGGAAACCACCAGGGCCGGCCGCTGAGCTTCGCGGTTCGCGACAATACCGCGCACGCGGCGGATCGCTTCGGGAGATTCAAGCGAACTCCCGCCGAACTTCATCACGATCATTGCTGGACGTATCCTTCTTCGAGCAGCAATTCCGCGTTCAGAATCGCCGCGCCAGCCGCGCCGCGAATCGTATTATGCACAAGAGCGGTGAATTTGTAGTCGAGCACGGGGCACTCGCGGACGCGCCCTATGGTTACGGTCATGCCGTTGCCCGCCATGGCGTCGCGCCGCGTCTGTGGACGGTCCGGCGCATCGGTCACTACCACGGGGTGCTCTGGGGCGAACGGCAGCTTGAGTTCCTGGGGGCGCCCCGCGAAGTTTGCCATTGCCTGTTTCAGGCCTTCGACGCCGGGTTTGGTTTCAAGCTCCACGCTGGCGACCACCGTGTGGCCGTCGATGGCCGGAACGCGGTTGCAGTGCGCGCTCACGCCGGCCGTCATTGGCGCGATGTGGCCGGAGTCGAAAGCGCCCAGAATCTTCTGGGTTTCGCTCTGCATCTTTTCTTCCTCGCCGCCGATGTAAGGCACCACGTTTCCCAGAATGTCCATCGAGGCCACGCCGGGATAGCCCGCGCCCGAAACGGCCTGCATCGTCGCCACCACCACTTTGCGAATACCGAACTGGCGCAGCGGGCCGAGCGACATCGCGAGGCCGATGGTGGAGCAGTTCGGATTTGTGATGATGCCGCCCGTCCATCCGCGCTGCTTCTGCTGCACGGGAAGGATGCGCAAATGGTCCGGGTTGATCTCGGCCACCACCAGCGGAACGTCCTGATCCATGCGGTGGTTGCGCGAATTCGAAATCACCCAGTGCCCGGCCTTCGCGAATGCCTGTTCAATCTCCGTCGCCACCGACGCGTCGGTGGCGGAGAACACGATCGGCGGCGTGTTGCCCGGCTTGCATTCATGGACGGGCAGATCCGCCACCGAGGCGGGCATTTCCCCGTCGAGTCGCCAGTTTGTTGCTTCGCGGTAGAGCTTTCCCGCCGAGCGGTCGCTCGCGCCAAGCCAGGTGAGCCGGAACCAGGGATGATTTTCCAACAGGCGGATGAACTGCTGGCCCACCATCCCCGTGGCGCCCAGCACTCCTACATCGATTCGCTTTTCCATGATCCTACTTCTTCCAAATGTCAAATGTGTTGAATTCGCCGGAATATCCTCCGCGCGAACCGTCCGCTTTGCTGTACGGATGCGCTTGCGGCGCGGCCCTGCCCTAAGCGCCGGTTTCGCCGCCGGTCAGCAACTGCCGCACAATTCTTGCGTAAATTTCGGGGGCTTCGAGAAGCTCTTTCTTCGGGATTCGCTCCTCCTTGGTGTGCGCCACCAGAATGGAGCCGGGTCCGATGAGATACGGTTTTCCCCATGCGCCGTTGAAAGCCGGGATATCCGTGGTGTATGAGACGATCGTGGTCTTGAAGCCGGGCAGTTTCTCGAGATGGACCGCCGGGATCAAGAGCACTTCCTCAATTTCCGCCTGGTAGCGCATCGCCTCCTGAATGGAGCGGCGCACCGCTTCGCCATCATCCACCAGCCGCACGAAAATTTCGGCTTCGGCTTCATCGGGGATCACGTTCGGCGCCCGGCCTCCGCGAATCACGCCGATGTTGGTGGTCGGGGAACCCAGTACCGGGTCCGCTGGAAATTCCATGCCGCGCAGGCGCTGCAGCGCGTTCAGAAGCTTGATGATGGCCGATTCGCCATATTCCGGATAGGCGGAGTGCGCCATCCGGCCTTTCGCCCGCAGCACGAACCGGTAAGCGCCTTTCGAGCCAAGGGCCAGCTTGTTTTCGGTGGGTTCGCCGTTGATCAGGAAGCGGCTGCCCCGAGGGTTCTTCGCGGCGTGCAGCGCCCCCGCGCTGTTACGCTCCTCCCCTACCACGAACAGCAGGCCGAAGTTTCGCGTGCCCTCTTTCAGAAGCAGTTCCGCCGCGAAGATCATCGCGGCGATCAGCCCTTTCACATCGCAGGAGCCCCGCCCGTGGATGAACTGCTCGTCCTCGCTCGACGGGATGAACGGGGGCACGGTGTCGAGGTGGGTGGAGAGCGTCACCACCGGGTCTCCCCATCTCACGAAGATGTTGAAGCGTTCCGGTTCGGTACTGACATCCATGCGCTCGACGGCGCCACCCGTCCGGCGGGCCATCTCCTCCAGATATCCGAGCAGAAAATTACCGATCTCTAACTCGTTATCCGTGATGGATTCGATATCCACCAGACGGCGCGTTAATTCGAATAAATGCATGGCGTGCGAGCGGGAGGAGATTTTCTGGCGGGGCGCGGGAGGAGGGCGTTTCCGCCCTGGTCACGACACGGCCCGATAGCGCTCCACCCCGAGTCCTTTCGGTTCCTCGATAAGGTGACAGTGGCCGGGATTTAGCCCGGCTCACCAACGGTTTGCCGCGCTCCCGGCAAAACCGCTTCGGCGGAAGGCTTACGCCCCATTCCCCGTAAATGGGAATCCAGTCCTGTCCCGCGACGCGCCACGGAGCGTGGCTGCCGAATTTGTTTCGGCTCGCGCCGGCGGTTTCATGACTGCCGCGCCTCTACCAGCGTTCTTCTTCACCATAGCGAATGCCGTTCGGGTCGTCAATCGAGGAGCGCCGCTATTGGGGCGGGCGTCGAAACCCCCTTCCGGGTTTCTTGCGGGAATATCGGCGCGAAGGGGCGGGGCGGGTTCCATCGCGCCGCGCTGGCGGATTG